>NZ_JBNRIJ010000034.1:0-385 GCF_053557675.1 Pseudomonas sp. XP1
GTACGCCCGCGAAAAGCTCTCCGGTGACCTGGAGCGCCTGCGTTCCTACTACCTGGACCGCGGCTACATCAACATGGACATCGCTTCCACCCAGGTGTCCATCACGCCGGACAAGAAACACGTCTACATCACCGTCAACATCAACGAAGGCGAGAAGTACACCGTCCGCGACGTGAAGCTGTCCGGTGACCTGAAGGTGCCGGAAGACCAGGTCAAGTCGCTGCTGCTGGTGCAGCCTGGCCAGGTGTTCTCGCGCAAGGTGATGACCAGCACCTCCGAGCTGATCACCCGCCGCCTGGGCAACGAAGGCTACACCTTCGCCAACGTCAACGGCGTGCCGCAGCCGAACGATGAAGACCACACCGTCGACATCATGTTCGTGGTC
>NZ_JBNRIJ010000034.1:539-21499 GCF_053557675.1 Pseudomonas sp. XP1
TTTCTTCAAGGAAGTGAACGTCGAGACCCCACCGGTGCCGGGCACCGACGACCAGGTCGACGTCAACTACAGCGTTGAGGAGCAGGCTTCCGGCTCGATCACCGCCAGCGTCGGTTTTGCCCAGAGCGCCGGCCTGATCCTCGGTGGTTCGATCAGCCAGAGCAACTTCCTCGGTACCGGTAACAAGGTGTCGATCGGCCTGACCCGTAGCGAGTACCAGACCAAGTACAACTTCGGCTTTACCGACCCCTACTTCACCGCCGATGGCGTCAGTCTGGGCTACAACCTGTTCTACAACAGCACCGACTACAGCGATTACTACGACGATGGCGTTTCCTATTACGCGATCGACAGCTACGGTGCCGGGGTCAGCTTTGGCTACCCGATCAACGAAACGTCGCGCCTGACCTATGGCCTGACCCTGCAGCACGACAATATCTCGCCCGGCACCTATAGCGCCGACGAGATCTACGACTTCATCGCACGCGAGGGCAAGAGCTTCAACAACCTCAAGGCCTCGATCGGCTGGTCGGAGTCGACCCTGAACAAAGGCGTGCTGGCTACCCGCGGCCACTCGCAGAGCCTGACGGTGATGGCCACTACCCCTGGCAGCGACCTGTCGTTCTACAACCTGGACTACAGCGGCCAGACCTACCTGCCACTAACCAGCAACACCTCGCTGCGCCTGCATACCAGCCTGGGCTACGGCAACGGCTACGGCTCCACCGACGGGCTGCCGTTCTACGAAAGCTACACCGCAGGTGGGCTGGGTTCGGTGCGCGGGTTCAAGGACGGCAGCCTCGGCCCGCGCAATACCCCGGCCACCGGCACCTATGCCAGCGCCGGACAGGCCTATTACTCCGACCGTGACACCGACGTGCTGGGCGGCAACATCCTGATTGCCGGCGGTGCCGAGTACATCTTCCCGTTGCCGTTCGTGAAGGACCAGAGCCAGCTGCGCAGCTCGGTGTTCGTCGATGCCGGCAACGTGTACGCCGATACCTGCTACCTGTCGACCACCCAGGGCTGCGGCAGCGTGGACCTGGCTCAGATGGCCGTGTCGCTGGGCATTGGCGTGACCTGGTACAGCCCAATGGGGCCGCTGAGTTTCAGCCTGGCGGCACCGCTGAAGAAGCCGGATGGGGCAGAAACCCAGATGTTCCAGTTCTCGCTGGGGCAGACCTTCTGATGCCTGACTCAGCGCAAGGCTGCTCCTGCAGCGACCGCACCGAGCTGGCGTTGAGCATTACCCGCTTTTACCTCTGCTTAACCCAAGTTGACAGTGACCTTCCTTAAGCTGGCCAGGACTCGTACCCGCCCAGCAGGACATGCCCATGCCACCCTTCACACCATGCTTCCCCACTTCACTGCGCCCCGACGAAGTCCCGGTCGCGCTACTCGACCTGGTCCAGCAGCGCCTGGCCGGGCTGCTCGGCCCGCGCTTCAGCGTGGTGCTGGGCGGCAGTGGCAACGGTGCCGGGGTCAGCCACTACCACCTGGCAATCCAGCACAACCAGAGCGGTGTTTCCCTGGAGGACACCGGCGCCGTCGGCACCGGCTTCATCGAGCGCCTGCTGCGCATGGCCACCCAACTCAAGGCCATGCTCGACTCGGCCACGTTCAGCAGCATGGGCAGCGACGACCCGCGCCGCCCACTGGTGTGGATCAGCGAGCTGGCCTGCCCCAAGGAAATGATTACAATGCATGCCCCAACCTGAAATATGTTTTTCCCATGAAATCACTGCTTTACGCCGTATCCTTACTGTTTTCCTTCACCCTCCCTGCCCTGGCCAGCCCACCGGCGACATTCACCGAAGCCAAGGTGGTGGCCAAGCAGAAGGTGTACATGGACCAGGCCAGCAGTGCCATGGGCGACCTGTACTGCGGTTGCAAATGGGCCTGGGTGGGCAAGTCTGGCGGGCGTATTGATGCCGCCTCGTGCGGCTACCAGACCCGCAAGCAGCAGAACCGCGCCGAACGCACCGAATGGGAGCACATCGTGCCGGCCTACACCTTCGGCAACCAGCGCCAGTGCTGGAAGAACGGTGGCCGCGAGCATTGCGTGGATGACGACCCGGTGTTCCGCGCCATGGAGGCCGACCTGTTCAACCTGTACCCGGCAGTGGGTGAGGTAAACGGCGACCGCAGCAATTTCAACTACGGCATGGTTGCTGGCAATGCAGGGCAATATGGGCAGTGCACCACCAAGGTGGACTTCGTGCAGCGTGCTGCCGAACCACGTGACGAAGTGAAAGGGCTGGTCGCCCGCACCACCTTCTACATGTACGACCGTTACAAGCTGAGCATGTCGCGCCAACAGCAGCAGTTGCTGATGGCCTGGGACAAACAGCACCCAGTGTCGGCCTGGGAGAAAGAGCGTGACCGGCGCATTGCCGCGATCATGGGCCATGCCAACCCCTTCGTCACCGGGGAACGCAAATGGACCGCCAACTACAAGCCAGTCGGCAGTGGCGTGGTACAAGCGGTGCCAGCGAAGGCCGCCAAGCCTGAGGCCAAGCCGAGCCTGGCCAGTGCCGGGTCGGTGGGGGCTGTGCTTGGCAACCGCAACAGCCATGTCTATCACCTTTCCGTCGGCTGCCCGGGCTATACCCAGGTTACCGCGAAGAACCAGGTCACCTTCGCCACAGAGGGTGAGGCGCAGGCAGCGGGTTATCGCAAGGCGGGCAACTGCCGCTGAGCGCCTTCCTCGGGGCCCGCGCGGCACCTTTGCAATCGAGCGGGCTGCACAGCAGCCCGCAACAATGACCATCCGTCGCCCAGACGGCACCCCACTCCCCGCCCCCAGCCCAACGAATGACAGATCATCCGTAAAGGAGACGTTCCATGAGCCGCATTCGCCCACTCTCACTGTGCCTTGCCCTTGCCCTGGCCAGCGTCACTGGCACCAGCTTCGCTGCCACTGACACAGACACCGACAGCCGCCCGCAAACCGACCAGTACGGTGGCAAGACCGCCGGTGAAGACAGCAGCGTCAACAGCCCTGGCAGCAGCAAAGCCAACGACAGCAGCGACACCGGCAGCAACAGCGATGCCGCCGACGGCGCCGCTGGTGGCTCCAACAGCACCGGCGAAGCCACTGGCTCCGGCGCCGGGCACACCGGTGGCACCGCCGAGGACCAGGACAGCCATTGAGGCCGGCCTGGGCTACACTGCGCCGGAACGCCCTGCCAAGGATCCACCATGAACCTCAAACCCTGGCTGCTCGCCGCCCTGCTGCCGTGCAGCGCCTTGGCCGTTGCTGGCGGCCAGGGCGCGCTGTCGATCAGTTCATCATCGTTCACCGACGGCGGCGTGATCGCCTTGCAACAGGTTGGCCCGGACCCGGCCTGCGGTGCCGGCGAAGAGCGCACCCCGCAACTGAGCTGGGACAACCTCCCCGCAGGGACCCAGTCGCTGGCACTGATCATGTTCGACCCGGACGGCGGCAAGGGCATTGGCGTGGTCCATTGGCTCGCCTACAACATCGACCCGGCCCAGGATGGGCTGAAGGAAGGCGCCGCAGGGTTGACCGGGCAAGGTGTGACCGTGGGGCGCAACTCGCGGGGCACACTCAGCTACCGAGGCCCTTGCCCACCCGCCGGCGACAACCCGCACCACTACGCACTGACGCTGATCGCCACCGACCTGCCATTGGGCACCCTGCCTGAAGGCCTGGACCGCAGCGGCTTGCTGCAACTGCTGCAAGGTCACGCACTCGGCGCGCAGAGCCTTGTCGGGCGCTATGGTCATTGAACCAGGCAGTACAAAAACAATTGATCATCCCCCCAGCATTTATCCATTGAATGGCCCGGCCGAACTGAAGTAAGCTCGGGCTCATTCACTGGAGAGCAACATGCCGAAACACACCCGCAATCACGCCAACCACACCGGTCGCACCCTGCGCCCTGTGCTGGCTGTTGCCGGCTGCGTGGCACCTGCCAGCTATTACTTCGGGTATTGGTTTAGCCACTAGGCGCCGATACCCACACGGCGCCCACCTTCGAGGGGCCGCCGAACATGAGAATACTCAAACCCCCGGTCGGCTCCCCGACCGGGGGTTTTGCTTTTCAGGCCTTTGAACAACACCGATTCACATTGAGGACAGATTCATGAACTACGCCACTTATTACTACGCAAACACCTTCGCCTGGCGATTTAGCCAATCCCGTTCGGGCCAGCCTGCCGCCTCCGTTCGGTCGTCCACAGGTGGCAATGCAGCAGCCAACACGAATTCAACGATCTGTCGAACACCTCGATAGGGCCGACCACGCGGGCCAGAACCCGCCGTCCGCCCAGGGAAAAAAACGCCATGCAAGCTTCCAGCCTCGCCCTGACCCAGTCGCAAGCGGCCAACACCACCGTCAGCCAGCGCCTGCCCAGCCCGCACCTGCTCAAACAGCAAATGCCGCTGTCCAGCGAACTTACCCTGCAAGTCCAGGCCCACCGCCAGGCCATCCGCGACATTCTCGAAGGCCGCGACCAGCGCCTGCTGGTGATCGTTGGCCCGTGCTCGATCCACGACCCGCGCTCGGCCCTGGAATACGCCGACCGCCTGGCCGCGCTCAGCCGCGAAGTCGACGACAAGCTGCTGCTGGTGATGCGCGCCTACGTCGAAAAACCCCGCACCACGATAGGCTGGAAAGGCCTGGCCTACGACCCGCACCTCGATGGCAGCGACGACATGCACGCCGGCATCGCCCTGTCCCGCGGGCTGATGCTGAACATGATCGAACGCGGCCTGCCGGTTGCCACCGAGCTGCTGCAGCCAATGGCCGCCGGCTACTTCGATGACCTTCTGGCCTGGGCCGCGATCGGCGCACGCACCACCGAGTCGCAGATCCACCGCGAAATGGTCAGTGGCCTGGAGTTGCCGGTCGGTTTCAAGAACGGCACCGACGGTGGCATCGCCATCGCCAGCGACGCCATGCGCAGCGCCGCCCACCCGCACCGCCACTTCGGCATGGATGCGCAGGGCTACCCGGCCATCATCGAGACCTTGGGCAACCCGGACACCCACCTGGTGCTGCGCGGCGGCCACAAGGGCCCGAACTTTGATGCCAACAGCATTGCCATGGCCCGCCAGGCGCTGGCCAAGGCCGGGTTGCAGGCGCGGATCATGGTCGATTGCAGCCATGCCAACAGCGGCAAGGACCCGGCGCGCCAGCCGGCGGTTTTCAACGATGTGCTGGAGCAGCGCCTGGCCGGCGACCGTTCGATCGTCGGCGTGATGATCGAAGGGCACTTGTTCGACGGCTGCCAGGCGCTGGGCAAGGGCGCGCTGAAATACGGCGTGTCGATCACCGACGGTTGCCTGGGCTGGGCCTCGACCGAAACCCTGTTGCGCGAGGCGGCACAAAAACTCTAGGTAGCGGGACGCAAGCCTGGCGAGACATACCCCGGACAAGTGCGCTAGGCTTGCCTTTTTTACCCCAAGGAGCAGTACCCATGGCCCGTGCAACCGCCCGCCACATCCTGGTCAGCAGCATCGATAAATGCAACGAACTGAAAGCCCAGATCGAAGCAGGCGCCGACTTCGCTGAAATCGCCAAAGCCAATTCCACCTGCCCGTCCAGCCGCCAGGGCGGTGACCTGGGCTCGTTCGGCCCGGGCCAGATGGTCAAGGAGTTCGACACCGTGGTGTTCAGCGCCCCGGTCAATACCGTGCAAGGCCCGGTGAAGACCCAGTTCGGCTACCACCTGCTGGAAGTGACCAGCCGCCAGGACTAAGTAGCCAGTAGCTGCTCATGTCCCCTGTGGGAGCGGCGGTGCGCCGCTGCGCTTTACCCGCGAATGCGTCCGTTCACGCAACGTCGTTGCCTGATCTGGCGCTTTCGCGGGTGAACCCGCTCCCACAGGCCTTGTGTTACCTTTTTCTGCTTTGTTTTTCCTTCAATAGCCAGGCTGCACCCACCCACGCCCTCACCGTCTACGGCGAAGCCCCCCGCTACAACGCCAGCTTCCAGCATTTCGACTACGTCAACCCCGACGCCCCCAAAGGCGGCATCCTGCGCCGCTCGGCCATCGAGATCGGCCAGTTCGACCATATCCTGCCGTACATCGACAAAGGCATCGGTGTCAGCGAGGTCGATGGCCTGTTGTACGCGCCACTGGCCGTGCGCTCGTTCGATGAACCCTACACCGTCTACGGCCTGATCGCCCGGCGCATGGAGCGCGGCCCGGAGGATGCCTGGATGCGTTTCGAGATCGACCCGCGCGCCACATTCGCCGATGGCAAGCCGGTGCGCGCCGAGGACGTACGCTTCACCTTCGAGCTGCTGATGAGCAAGGGCAGCCTCAAGTACCGCACCCAGTTCGCCGATGTCGCCGCCGTCATCGTGGAAAGCCCGCACAGCGTGCGCTTCGACTTCAAGCCCGACCACGGGCGCACCCTGCCGCTGGACCTCGCCAGCCTGCCGGTACTGCCCGAACACGACTGGCAGCAGCGCGATTTTGCCAACGGTGCTGGCTTCGACAAGCCGGTCGGCAGCGGGCCGTACCGTATCGGGCGCATCGACAACGGCCGCAGCATCACCTTCGAGCGGGACGCCAACTGGTGGGCGCGCGATCTGCCGGTCAGCCGTGGTCGCTACAATTTCGACAAGCTGCGCATCGAGTACTTCGGCGATACCGAAGTGGCGCGGCAGGTGCTCAAAGGCGGCGGCTATGACTACAACCGCGAATTCTCCGCCACCGCCTACACGCTGGGCTACAACGGCGCGCAACTGGACGACGGCCGCCTGCAGCGCGCCCACCTGGGCCCGGCCAAACCGCAGGTGGCCCAGGGCTTCGTGTTCAACCTCGACCGGCCGCAGTTCAAGGACCGTCGCGTGCGCCAGGCGCTGGGCATGCTGTGGGACTACGAGTGGAGCAACCGGCAGATGATGCGCAACATGTACATCCGCCAGCAGAGCGTGTTTTCCAATACCCCGCTGGCTGCACGTCAACTGCCGGATGCCGACGAGTTGAAACTGCTCGAGCCGTTGCGCGGCAAGGTACCGGACGAAGTCTTCAGTACCGTGTTCACCGCCCCGGTCACCGATGGTTCGGGGATAATCCGCAAGCAGCAGCTGCAGGCATTGGCGCTGCTCGAGCAAGCCGGCTGGCGGCCCGAAGGCGACCGCCTGGTGAACAGCCAGGGCACGCCGCTGGCGTTCACCTTCCTCAACGGCCAGGCAGGCATGGAGCGCCTGCTGCTGCCGTGGAAGCGCAACCTGGCTCAGATTGGCGTGACCCTGGAAATCCGTAACGTCGATTCGGCCCAGTACGTCAACCGATTGATGGCACGTGACTACGACATGATCGTCACTGGCTACCCGGTCACCCTGTCGCCTGGTGCCGAACTGTACAACTACTTTGGCTCGGCAGCGGCCCACGACCCTGGGTCGAATAACCTGATGGTGCTGCAGGACCCTGCCGTGGACCGGCTGATCGACGGCCTGGTGCGCGCCGACACCCAGGCCGACATGCTGCATCACGCCCGTGCCCTGGACCGGGTTCTGCAATGGAACTATTACTGGATCCCCAATTACTACCCGCCCGGCAGTTCCACTGCCTGGTGGAACCGCTTCGGCCTGCCCAAGGTTCAGGCTGCCTATGACGAAGGCCTGGACACCTGGTGGGAAGTCAGCCCTACCGCGCTGACCAACGCGCAAATGGCCGAACGCCGGAAATCCTCGCCATGACCACCTACATACTGCGCCGCCTGTTGCTGATCATCCCGACCCTGCTGGCGATCCTGTTGGTCAACTTTGCCATTGTCCAGGCCGCGCCGGGTGGCCCGGTGGAGCAGGCGGTGGCGCGCCTGCAAGGCATCGGCGGCGGCGCCCCCGGTGCCCGGGCCGAGGTGGTGCACGGCGAGTCACGTGCCACCCGTGGCCTGGACCCGAAACTGATCGAGGAGATCAAGCGCCAGTACGGCTTCGACAAGTCCGCCCCCGAGCGCCTGTGGTTGATGCTGGGCCAGTACGCCCGGCTGGACTTCGGCAACAGCTTCTTCCGCGGCGCCAAGGTCACCGACCTGATCCTCGATAAGTTGCCGGTCACCCTGTCGCTGGGCTTCTGGGCCACGCTGATCACCTACCTGGTATCCATCCCGCTGGGCATCCGCAAGGCAGTGCGCCACGGCAGCCGCTTCGATGCCTGGAGCAGTGCACTGATCGTGGTCGGCTATGCCCTGCCCTCGTTCCTGTTTGCCCTGTTGCTGATCGTGCTGTTCGCCGGCGGCACCTCGCTCAGCTGGTTCCCGGTGCGCGGCCTGGTCTCGGACAACTTCGACGAGCTGAGCCTGTTGGGCAAGGTCGCGGACTACTTCTGGCACCTGGTGCTGCCGGTCGGCGCCCTGGTGATCGGCGGCTTCGCCACCCTGACGCTGCTGACCAAGAACGCCTTTCTCGAAGAGATTTCCCGGCAATACGTGGTTACTGCCCGCGCCAAGGGCCTGAGCGAGCGTCGGGTGCTGTATGGCCACGTGCTGCGCAATGCCATGCTGCTGGTGGTGGCCGGCTTGCCGCAGGCGTTGATCACGGTATTCTTCGCCGGCTCGTTGCTGATCGAGGTGATCTTCTCCCTCGATGGCCTGGGCCGCATGAGTTACGAGGCGGCCGTGTCGCGCGATTACCCGGTGGTGTTCGGCACGCTGTTCATCTTCACCCTGGCGGGCCTGCTGATCCGCCTGATCGGTGACCTGTCGTACACCCTGCTCGACCCGCGTATCGACTTCGACACGAGGGCCCGCTGATGCTTTCACCGCTTTCGCGTCGTCGCCTGCAACGCTTTCGCCGCAACCGCCTGGGCTGGGTTTCGCTGTGGCTGTTCGCCGCTCTTCTGCTACTGAGCCTGTGTGCCGAGCTGGTGGCCAACGACAAACCGCTGCTGCTGGGCTACAAGGGCGACCTGTACGTGCCGGCGCTCAAACGCTACACCGAGCAGCAGTTCGGTGGCCAGTTGCCCTTCCAGCCAGACTACCGCAGCGCCTATGTACGCCAGCTGATCGAGCAGCAAGGTGGCTGGATGCTGTTCGCCCCGATCCCGTTCAGCGCCGATACCCCCAACTACGACCTGCAGGTGCCCACGCCCAGCCCACCAAGCGCGAGCAACTGGCTGGGTACCGACGACCAGGGTCGCGACGTGCTGGCCCGAGTGCTGTATGGCACCCGGGTATCCTTGCTGTTCGCCTTCGCCCTGACCGTGGTCAGCGTGCTGATCGGGGTGGCGGCCGGTGCCCTGCAGGGCTACCACGGCGGCTGGGTCGACCTGGTCGGCCAGCGCCTGCTGGAGGTGTGGTCGGGGTTGCCGGTGCTGTACCTGCTGATCATCCTCAGTGGGTTCGTCGAGCCGGACTTCTGGTGGCTGCTGGGGATCATGGCGTTGTTCTCCTGGCTTACCCTGGTCGATGTGGTGCGCGCCGAGTTCCTGCGCGGTCGCAACCTGGAGTACGTGAAAGCCGCCCGGGCGCTGGGGTTGCCAGACAGCCAGGTGATGCTGCGGCATATCCTGCCCAATGCCATGAACGCGACGCTGACCTATGTGCCGTTCATGCTTACCGGGGCGATCACCACCCTGACTGCACTGGATTTTCTCGGTTTCGGCATGCCGGCCGGGAGCGCTTCGCTGGGAGAGCTGGTGACCCAGGGCAAACAGCACCTGGAGGCGCCGTGGCTGGGCTTTACCGCGTTCTTCGCGCTGGCGGTGATCCTGTCGCTGCTGGTGTTTATCGGGGATGCCTTGCGCGAGGCGTTCGACCCCAGGGGATAGGTTTGCAGGTCTGGCCTCTTCGCGGGTAAACCTGCTCCCGCAGGGTCACCACAAACCTTGAGGACTGTGGGGTATCCGCGAAGAGGCCGGCCCTGCTTTTACAGATTTCAGGATTTCTACCCATGCACGACAGCGACAGCCTCAAGGACTACCCTCAGGTACGGCAACTGGCGATCCGCTCGTTGTTCGAGATCATCGAGCAGTCCAGCGAGGGCACGGTAATCGTCGACCGCCAGGCGCGCATCGTCTGGATGAACGAGCGCTACGCCCGGCGCTTCGGCCTGGCCGACGCGGCCAGTGCCATCGGCCAACCATGCGAGGCAGTAATCCCGGGAAGCCTGATGCGCGAGGTAGTGAGCAATGGCCGGCCAATCCTGCTGGACATGCTCGACACCCCGAACGAGCCGCTGGTGGTCATGCGCCTGCCCATCCACGATGATCAGGGCGCGCTGATCGGCGCCATCGGCTTTGCCCTGTTCGATGAGTTGCGCAGCCTGTCGCCGCTGCTCAAACGCTACTCCAGCATGCAGCAGGAGCTGGCCTCGACCCGCTCGCAGTTGCGCGCCCGCCAGGCCAAGTACAGCTTTGCCCAGTTCGTCGGCAGCAGCGCCGCCAGCCTTGAGGCCAAGCGCCGAGCCCGGCGTGGCGCGAGCAGTGATTCGCCGGTGTTGCTGCTGGGCGAAACAGGCACCGGCAAGGAACTGCTGGCCCATGCCATCCATGCAGCGTCGGCGCGGGCGCACAAGGCGTTTGTCAGCATCAACAGTGCGGCAATCCCCGAGACACTGCTGGAAGCCGAATTCTTCGGTACCGCCCCCGGCGCCTTTACCGGCGCCGATCGCAAGGGCCGCAGCGGCAAGCTGCAATTGGCCGAAGGCGGCACGTTGTTCCTCGACGAGATCGGCGACATGCCGCTGGCCCTGCAGAGCAAGCTGCTGCGGGTGTTGCAGGAGAAGGAGTACGAGCCGGTAGGCTCGAACCAGATGCTGCGCAGTGATGTGCGCATCATTGCCGCCACCTCCATCGACCTGCAGGCCGCCATCGCCCGCGGGGCATTCCGCGCCGACCTGTATTACCGGCTGAATGTGCTGCCGATCGAGGTGCCGCCACTGCGGCAACGGCTGGTGGACCTGCCGGCGCTGTGCGAGGCCATCCTGGGGGAACTGGGCAGCCAGTATGAGCTGGAGGCCGAAGCGCAGCAGCTATTGGCGAGGCATGCATGGCCGGGGAACATTCGCGAGCTGCGCAATGTGCTGGAGCGGGCCACGCTGCTGGCAGATCAGCCGCGGCTGGGGGTGGAGGATCTGCGGGCGGCATTGGGGCCGTTGAGCCCGGTGGCGGGTGAACCTATGCGGCAGACTTACCGTGAGGCCTGTGAGGCATTTGAGCGCGAGCTGATTGCCGGGGCACTGGCCAAACATGGGGGCAATGTGCCGGAAGCTGCGTCGGCGTTAAGACTCGGGCGCTCGACGCTATACAAGAAGATGGTAGCGCTTGGTCTCTGATTGGAGACTTATGTTTCCATTTTGAGATTGCGGCGACGGCTTTGCCCTCGATCGCGATACAAGGCCGCTCTTACAGGAGATCGCGGTGCCCTTGTGGGAGCGGCCTTGTGTCGCGATGGGCCGCAAAGCAGCCCCAAAATCTCAAGACAGAGACAAATATCCAGAAAAAAACAAAATACCGATATAAATCAATGGGTTAAAAACTGGCACGATTCCAGCTATCTCCTGCTCACCGATAAAAACAAGACTCACCCAGGAGACCCACCCCGATGACCGTGCTCATCGCCCTCGCTGCGCTGGCCCTGCTGATGCTGGCTGCCTATCGCGGCTACAGCGTAATCCTCTTCGCCCCAATCGCCGCCCTCGGTGCGGTACTGCTCACCGACCCGTCCGCCGTGGCTCCCGCATTCACCGGGGTGTTCATGGAGAAAATGGTCGGCTTCATCAAGCTTTACTTCCCGGTGTTCCTGCTGGGCGCCGTGTTCGGCAAGCTGATCGAACTGTCCGGCTTCTCGCGTTCGATCGTCGCCGCCGCCATCCGCGTGCTCGGCACCCGCCAGGCGATGCTGGTGATCGTGCTGGTCTGCGCCCTGCTCACCTACGGCGGCGTGTCGTTGTTCGTGGTGGTGTTCGCGGTGTATCCGTTCGCCGCCGAGATGTTCCGCCAGAGCAATATCCCCAAGCGACTGATCCCGGCAACCATTGCCCTGGGTGCGTTCTCGTTCACCATGGATGCCCTGCCCGGCACCCCGCAGATCCAGAACATCATCCCCAGCACCTTCTTCAACACCACCGCCTGGGCCGCGCCCTGGCTGGGCCTGATCGGCACGCTGTTCGTGTTCTGCACCGGCATGGCCTACCTGCAGCGTCAGCGCAACAAGGCCCAGCGCGCCGGTGAAGGCTATGGCAGCGACTTGCGCAACGAACCGGAAACCGCTGCCGACCTGGCGCTGCCCAACCCTTGGCTGGCCCTGTCGCCGTTGCTGCTGGTGGGGGTGATGAACCTGTTGTTCACTCATTGGATCCCGCAGTGGTACGGCACTAGCCACAGCCTGCAACTGCCCGGCATGAGCGCGCCGGTACAAAGCGACGTGGCCAAGCTCACTGCCATCTGGGCGGTGCAGGCGGCGTTGCTGGTGGGCATCCTGATGGTGCTGGTGTGTGCCTTCGGCGCCATCCGCACCCGCCTCGCCGAAGGCACCAAAAGCGCCGTGGGCGGCGCCTTGCTGGCGGCAATGAACACCGCCTCGGAATACGGTTTCGGCGCGGTGATCGCCTCGCTGCCGGGCTTTCTGGTATTGGCCGACGCCCTGCGCGGCATCCCCAACCCACTGGTCAACGAGGCCATCACCGTAACCTTGCTGGCCGGCATCACCGGCTCTGCCTCGGGCGGCATGAGCATCGCGCTGGCGGCCATGGGCGACAGTTTCATCGCCGCCGCCAATGCCGCCAACATCCCCCTCGAAGTGCTGCACCGGGTGGCCGCCATGGCCAGCGGTGGCATGGACACCCTGCCGCACAACGGTGCGGTCATCACCCTGCTGGCCGTGACCGGGCTGACCCACCGTGAGGCCTACAAGGACATTTTCGGTATTACCCTGATCAAGACCCTGGCGGTGTTCGTGGTCATCGCCACGTTCTACGCCACCGGCATCGTCTAAGGAGCTTTGCATGACCCTCAAAGGCAAGACCGCACTCGTCACCGGTTCCACCAGCGGCATCGGCCTGGGCATTGCCCAGGTGCTGGCCCGAGCAGGCGCCAACCTCGTGCTCAACGGCTTCGGCGACCCTGCCCCGGCGCTGGCCGAGCTCGCCCGGCACGGGGTGAAGGCAGTCCATCACCCGGCCGACCTGTCGGACGTGGCCCAGATCGAAGCGCTGTTCGCCCTGGCCGAGCGCGAGTTCGGCGGCGTGGACATACTGGTCAACAACGCCGGCATCCAGCACGTGGCGCCGGTGGAGCAGTTCCCGCTGGAAAGCTGGGACAAGATCATCGCCCTCAACCTGTCGGCCGTGTTCCACGGTACGCGCCTGGCCCTGCCTGGCATGCGAGCGCGCAACTGGGGGCGCATCATCAATATCGCCTCGGTGCATGGCCTGGTCGGCTCCATCGGCAAGGCGGCCTATGTGGCGGCCAAACACGGCGTGGTCGGCCTTACCAAGGTGGTAGGTCTGGAAACCGCCACCAGCAACGTCACCTGCAATGCCATCTGCCCTGGCTGGGTGTTGACCCCGCTGGTGCAGAAGCAGATCGACGATCGTGCTGCCAACGGTGGCGATCCGCTGCAAGCGCAGCACGAACTGCTGGCAGAAAAACAGCCCTCGCTGGCCTTCGTCACCCCCGAACACCTGGGTGAGCTGGTACTATTCCTGTGCAGCGAGGCCGGTAGCCAGGTTCGCGGTGCCGCCTGGAACGTCGATGGTGGCTGGTTGGCCCAGTGACGGGCGGCCTGGGCCTGGCGACGGTCTTGCATTCGTTTATCTGCAAGGAGGCCCTATGCGCCCAACCCCGATGACCGCGATCCTGGCCCTGACCCTGGCTGCCGCCGCACCTGCGATGGCAGCCAGCCTGAAGGACGTCGCGCCCTACCCCGAGGCGGAAAAAGGCTTCACCCGGCAGGTCATCCACCTGCCTGCCCAGGCTGATGAGTCGGCCTACCAACTGGAAATCCTCGCCGGCAAGACCCTGAAGGTGGACTGCAATCGCCAGCGCCTGGGCGGCAGCCTGGAGGAACGTACCCTGGAAGGCTGGGGCTACAGCTACTACCGCCTGGACAAGGTCAGCGGCCCGGCCAGCACGCTGATGGCCTGCCCCGATGGCAAGAAGACCGAGGCCTTTGTGCCCGTGGTCGGTGAAGGCTTCATGCTGCGCTACAACAGCAAGCTGCCGGTGGTGGTGTATGTGCCCAAGGACGTCGAAGTGCGCTACCGCGTCTGGACCGCGTCGCAGGACGTGCAAAAGGCTAAAGTAGAGTAACGCGCAAGCCCCTGCAGCCAGGGGCTTCTTCGCGGGCACGCCCGCTCCCACAGGCTATCACCAGGCTGGACATCTACGCTGTACCTGTGGGAGCGGGCGAGCCCGCGAAGGCGCCCTTGAATCCAAATGATCATCTGGAGGTTCGGCATGAACGATGTGCTCTGGCGCCCCTCCACGGCGCAGATCGAGGCCAGCCGGATGGATGCCTTCCGCCGCCGGGTCAACCTGCGCTACAACCTGCAACTCGACGACTACCAGGCGCTGCACCGCTGGAGCATCGAGCAGCGCCCTGCCTTCTGGCAAACCCTTGCCGACTATTTCCACGTTCACTGGCATACCCCACCGAGCCAGGTGCTCAGCGAAGGGCCGCAGATGCCCGATGCCCAGTGGTTCAGCAACGCCACCCTCAACTTCGCCGAACACCTGCTGCGCCGTCGCGACGACCGCCCGGCCCTGGTCGCCGTGCGCGAGGACGGCCAACGCCAACTGTTCACTCATGCCCAGCTGGCGGCCCAGGTGGCGGGCCTGCAAACAGCCTTCAAGGCCGCCGGTATCGTCCCCGGCGACCGGGTCGCCGCCATCATGCCCAATACCTGGCAGACGCTGGTCGCCATGCTTGCCTGCACCAGCCTCGGTGCGGTGTGGTCCAGCTCTTCGCCGGAGTTTGGCGTCCACGGCATCATCGACCGCTTCGGCCAGATCGAACCCAAGCTGCTGATCGCCTGCGCCG
Source organism: Pseudomonas sp. XP1 (assembly GCF_053557675.1). Classification (NCBI taxonomy): domain Bacteria; kingdom Pseudomonadati; phylum Pseudomonadota; class Gammaproteobacteria; order Pseudomonadales; family Pseudomonadaceae; genus Pseudomonas; species Pseudomonas sp. XP1. Next base: position 15,505 of record NZ_JBNRIJ010000034.1, read on the forward strand.
GTTACCAGTACGCCGGCAAAGCTGTCGACCAAGTGGACAAGGTCAACCAGGTGTGCGCGCAACTGCCCGGGCTGGAACGGCTGATAGTGGTACCCCATACCCGCAGCGGGACGCGTGTCGACCAATTCAAGGCCGCCAACGTCAGCTTGTGGGACGAGTTCTATCAGCCCGGCGGCGAGCCGCGCTTTACCCCGCTGCCCTTCGACCACCCGCTGTACATCCTGTATTCCAGCGGCACCACCGGTGTGCCCAAGTGCATCGTCCACCGCGCCGGCGGTGTGTTGTTGCAGCACCTTAAGGAACATGGCCTGCACAACGACCTGAAGGCCGATGACGTACTGTTCTACTACACCACCTGCGGCTGGATGATGTGGAACTGGCTGGCCAGCGGCCTGGCGGTGGGCGCCACGCTGGTACTGTACGACGGCTCACCCTTCCACCCCGGCCCCGAGCGCCTGCTGGACCTGATCGATGCCGAGGGCATCCAGGCCTTCGGCACCAGTGCCAAGTACCTTGCGGCGCTGGAGCAGGCGGGCCTGGAGCCCGCGGCAAGCCACCGCCTGACGCGCTTGCGCCTGCTGTTGTCCACCGGCTCGCCACTGTCGCCACACAGCTACGACTACGTGTACCGCAAGATCAAGGCCGACCTGTGCCTGGCGTCGATGTCCGGCGGCACCGATATCGTCTCCTGTTTCGTGTTGGGCAACCCGACCCTGCCAGTGCGCCGTGGCGAGATCCAGTGCAAGGGCCTGGGCATGGCGGTGGAAGTGTGGAACGAGCATGGCCAACCGGTTCAAGGCGAAAAAGGCGAACTGGTGTGCACGCGCAACTTCCCGTCCATGCCGCTGGGGTTCTGGCAGGATACGGACGGCAGTCGTTACCACGACGCCTACTTCAGCCAGTTTCCGGGGGTGTGGGCCCAGGGCGACTATGCCGAACAGCGTGCCGATGGCGGGCTGGTGATTCATGGCCGCTCCGATGCGGTGCTCAACCCCGGTGGCGTGCGCATTGGCACGGCGGAGATCTACCGCCAGGTAGAAAAGGTCGAGCAGGTGCTGGAAAGCGTGGCAATCGGCCAGGACTGGCAAGGCGATGTACGGGTGGTGCTGTTCGTTCGCCTGCGTGACGGCCTGCAGCTGGATGACGCCCTGCGCCAGCACATCCGCCAGGTGATCCGCCAGTACACCACGCCCCGCCATGTACCGGCGGTGATCGCCCAGGTCGATGACATCCCGCGTACCATCAGCGGCAAGCTGGTGGAGTTGGCGATTCGCAATGTGGTGCATGGTCTGCCGGTGAAGAACACCGATGCCCTGGCCAACCCCGAGGCGCTGGAGCAGTTCCGGGATCGCGAGGAGTTGCGCACCCCGTAATGAAGGTATTCACCGTCATTGTGGGAGCGGCCTTGCGTCGCGAAAGGGCCGCAAAGCGGCCCCAGCAATCTATGCTTCACTGCTGAAATTCCGGGGCTGCTTTGCAGCCCTTTCGCGACGCAAGGCCGCCCCCACAATGGCCTCAACCCGACCCGTTAAGGCATAATGCCCACCTTTTTCGCCCCCGAAGCACAGGTACCCCATGAAAGCCCAAGCCCGTCACATCCTGGTCAAGACCGCTGACGAAGCCGAAAAGCTCAAGCAGCGCATCGCCAATGGCGAGGCTTTCGACGTGCTCGCAAAAAAGTTCTCCACCTGCCCTTCGGGCAAGCGTGGCGGCGACCTGGGTGAAATCCGCCCCGGGCAGATGGTCGGTGCCATCGACCAGGTGATCTTCAAGAAGCCCCTGCGCGTGGTGCACGGGCCGATCAAGAGCAAGTTCGGCTATCACCTGGTGCAGACGTTCTACCGCGACTGATAGCCCCGGGCCACCTGACATTTTTGCCAGTTGTCCCCCTACCGTACAAAACATACAACTCAGGCAGTGGCCCCTCATGGAGACCTGCCTATGCGCTGCCCTCGCCTGCTTGTGCCTGCCGTACTCCCTCTGCTCACCTTGCCTTTGCTGTCTCATGCCCAATCCTTGACTGTTGCAGAGGGTGAGAACCTGGGCGCCATCGTCCAGACGCCAGATGCTGATCAGGCCACCATCACCGGCGGCAATGTTGGGTCGTTGCAACAAGGCGAGGGGCAGGACAAGTTCAATATGTCTGGTGGCACGCTAGGGACGCTCAATCAAGGCGGTGCCATGGACGAGTTCGTGATGACCCGTGGAGCCATCACCGATGCTTTCGAAGATGGCGACAATGCCTGGTTCAAAGGCGGCAGCATTCGCCGGATTGACCTCAAGATGGCTGATAACTTCTTTGAAATGTCGCAAAACCTTGGTGTGGAAACCATCGTTGTCGCCAACGTGGTCAGTGGCCTTGGCAAAGACTGGTACGACCTGTTTGGCGGCACCATCGGTGGGGATCTCAGTAGCAGTAGCGGCGACGACGTGATCAATGTCAAAGGCGTCAATCTGAAAGGCGAGATACGTGCCGGCCAGGGCGACGATAAACTCAACTGGACGAGCGGCAAGATCGGCAAGAAAGCAGACATGGGCGCCGACAATGACACGGCCACTGTCAGCACACTCGACTTGAGCAGTTCAACAGTGCTGTTGGACGGCGGTACGGGCACGGATACCCTGACGTTTCAGCAAGCCAAGGTCGGTCAGGGGGCCTTGTATGTCAATTGGGAGTCCATCAACCTGAACCAGGGCAGCCGGCTGACCCTGAACGACAGCTTGGTCCTGGGTGACCTGGGCTCCGATCAGCCACCGATAGCCGCAGCCACGGGGACCGGTACCCTGCAAATTGACGCGACCAGCACACTGATCAGTCACCGCGGCAGCATCGTCAGCATCCAGAATGGCAGCAAGGCATCCGTGGTAAACGCCGGCACCATAGACCTGAGCGGTGGCAACGACGCTCAGGGTCGCCTGACCATCCAGGGCAACTACACCGGCATTAACGGCACCCTGCGCCTTAACAGCGTGCTGGCCGGCGACGGTGCCGCCTCCGACCGCCTGGTGGTCAGCCGTGGTGCGATTGACGGCTCTACCCAGTTGCTCATCAACAACCTCGATGGCGCCGGTGCAACCACCGCGCAGAACGGCATTCAAGTCGTTGAAGCGCGTGACGGCGCGGTCAGCACGGCCACCGCATTTGTCCAGACCCAGACTCTTTCAGCCGGCGCCTACGACTACCGGTTGTTCAAAGGCGGCGTGACTGCTGGCAGTGAAAACAGCTGGTACCTGCGCTCCACCCTGGTTGCGCCACCCGCTCCGGCCCCAGCGCCGGAACCGGGCGAGCCCACACAGCCAACCCAACCGGGCGAGCCAGTGGTGATCGCACCCGCCGCTACTCCGCCTGTCGCCGCCCCGGCCCCCGGCCAGGTCGACCTGCCAGCACCGGTGCAAGGCGAAAGCCTGCCGCTGTATCGCCCGGAAGTTGCGGTGTACGCCGCAGCGCCACGCGGTGCCGCGATCATCGCTCGCCAGGCACTGGGCACGTTCCACCAGCGTCAGGGCGACCAGCAGCTGCTGCAGGGTGACGGCGCCCTGCCCGCCAGTTGGGGCCAGGCCTATGGCGGCGCGTTGCGCCAGCAATGGAGCGGCACGGTCAACCCGAGCCTGGATGGCGACCTGTACGGCTTCAAGGTGGGCCAGGACCTGTACGCCAAGGTTGGCGACAGTGGTTATCGCCAGCATGTCGGTATCTACGTCAGCCATAGCCGCCTGGACGCCGACGTCAAAGGCTTCGCCCTCGCCGTGCAGAACCGCAGCGTCGGTGACCTGGAGCTTGATGGCGACAGCGTCGGCGCCTACTGGACGCTGGTCGGACCGCAAGGCGGCTACCTCGACGCCGTGCTGCAATACACCAACCTGGATGGCCGGGCGCGTTCGGACCGGGGTGACAAATTGAACATCGACGGCCACGCCTGGACCGCCTCGCTGGAGTCCGGCTATCCCATCGCCCTGTCCGACCGCTGGGTACTGGAGCCGCAGGCTCAGTTGATCGCGCAAAAAGTCTCGCTCGACAGCGCCAGCGATAGCGCCTCGCATATCAGCCACGACGCCCAGGTCGAGCTGACCGGCCGGTTGGGGGTTCGGCTCGAGGGGGCCTTCAAAGGCAGCAGCGGCCGCCTGTTGCAACCCTATGCGCAAGTCAACCTGTGGCACGGCGACGGTGGCCGCGATACCTTGACCTTCGATGGCGTCGACAAGATCAAGACCGATTACCGCTATACCTCGGTGCAACTTGAAAGCGGCGTGGTAGCGCAGGTGAACGAAGCACTGAGCCTGCATGGCGGTGTGCAGTACACCGCCAACCTGGACGCCCGCCAGCAGGAAGCCAGCGGCGTGAACCTGGGCCTGCGCTGGCAGTTCTAGCGCCGCGCAGCCAGCAGCCCGAGGCCGGCGCAGCCCAGCAATGAGGCGCTGACCCGGTTGAACAGCCGGCGTGGGCCGGGCTGGCTGAACCAGCGCTGCAGGTACGCCCCCAGGCCGGCGTAGATGGCGATGGCGGCCCATTCCAGCAACAGGAACAGCACACCCAGCCAGAGGAACTGCTCGCTCACCGGGGTGGCGCTGCCCACCGAGACGAACTGCGGCAGGAAGGCGGTGAAAATCAGGATTGCCTTCGGGTTGCCAGCAGCTACCCAGAACTCCTGTCGCGCCAGGCGCCAGGTGCCGCGCGGGTGATCGCTTGCCACCATCGCCTCGCCCACCGGCGCCCGCCACAGTTGCCAGGCGATATAGAACAGGTACGCTGCCCCCACCACCTTGATGGCCAGGAACAGGTATTCGCTGGTGTGCAGCACCACTGCCAGGCCCATGGCCGCCAGGGCGATCATGCCGCTGAAGGCGACGATGCGCCCGCCACCGGCCACGCATGCCGTACGCAGGCCGTAACGGCTGGCATTGTGCAGCGACAGCAGGTTGTTCGGCCCTGGCGCCATGTTCAGGGCGAAGCACGCAGGAATGAAAAGCAGCAGGCTTGAAAGGTCCATTATTGTTTTCCTTTGGCAACAGGCGTCTATTTCGGCGGTCAGCGGGCCTTGTGGTCAAGTTACAGCCAGCGGAAAAAACTGTATGGGTGCGTGGCGCCTGATAAGCTGCCGCGTATACCGAGGACCCTGCGATGCCCCGTTCCCATGCCGCGCTGTGGCGCGATCCGGCCCTGCCCCATGTCGAAAGCCGCCGCGCCTGCCATAGCCGTGCCTGCTACAAGGCCCACAGCCACCCGACGTTTTCCATCGGTGTGGTGGACGCCGGCCATAGTCACTTCACCGGTGCCGGCAACGGCCAGCAACGCCTGACACCCGGCACGCTGGTGCTGGTCCCGGCCCGCCGCGTGCATGCCTGCAACCCAGAGCCTGGGCAAGCGTGGAGCTACCAGATGCTGCATGTGGATGCCGACTGGCTGGCGCAGCTACACATGGAGTCTGGGCTGGAGGGGGCCGGGCCTGGCGAGCCGGCACGTATCTGCCAGGTGCCGGAGGTGTATCGGCAGTTCTGCGAACTGAACAGCCTGCTGTTCTCCAGCGCCAGCAATGGCGAGAAGGATGCGGCGCTGATCGCCTTTCTGGGTGACATGGACTTTGCCAGACACGCGCCGCTGGCGCCGGCACCGGCACTGGCGGCGACCGCGTTGAGTGGGCTGATCGCGCACATCGAAGGTCAGGACCCGGCGCAGCTGAGCCTGGCGGTAATGGCGCAGCAGGCCGGGCTTGGGCGCTACCAGTTGATTCGCGCCTTTCGCGCCGCTACCGGTTTTACGCCGCATGCCTACCTGCTCAATGCCCGGGTCAACCGTGGGCGCCAATTGTTGAGTGAAGGGCAGCCACTGGCGGAGGTGGCCTATCAGCTCGGATTCGCCGACCAAAGCCATTTCCAGCGAGTGTTCAAGGCCCATGTGGGGGTGACGCCGGGGCAGTATCGGGGAGACTGAAGGCCTGTGCGGTCTCTGTAGGAGCGGCCTTGTGTCGCGAAAGGGCTGCGCAGCAGCCCCGGCAAT
>NZ_JBNRIJ010000034.1:21587-41623 GCF_053557675.1 Pseudomonas sp. XP1
CCCATCGCGACACAAGGCCGCTCCTACAGGGGCCTGCAATATTGTTCAATACGGCATGAGCGCCGAGGGGCAGAGTCAGGCTTTTCCGCCAGAGCAGCCTCACCCCGATGCAACAGTTCCTGATCATCGCCCTCGCCCACTTTCTCGCCCTGCTTTCTCCCGGCCCGGACTTCTTCCTGGTCGCACGTACCTCGGTCAACGCCGGCTGGCGCGTCGCGAGCGGCGCATGCCTGGGTATCGCCCTGGCAAACGGCGTGTTCATCGCCATGGCTTTCACCGGCCTGTCGGTGCTGCAGGAAGGCAGCCTGCTGTTCACCATCCTGCAACTGGCCGGCGCCGGCTACCTGCTGTACGTCGGCACCCTGTTCCTGCGCCATGCCGGGCAAACCAGCCTGGGCGCAGTCGCTGGCAAGCAAACAGTGCACGGTTGGTGGCGGGGATTGGGCATGGGGTTCCTGTCCGGCATCCTCAACCCGAAAAATGCGCTGTTCTATGCCAGCCTGGTGAGCATGGTCGCCAGCGCCAGCATTGCCTGGAAAACAATCTATGCCCTGTGGATGTTCAGCATCGTGCTGCTGTGGGATCTGCTGGTTGCCGTGACCATCGGCAACCCGCTGGTACTGCGGCGCTTTGCCCGCTGCCTGCCGTGGCTGGAGCGGGCCTCCGGGGTCATGCTGGTGCTATTGGCTGCGGTACTGTTGTTTCACCTGGCCTGGGGCTGACCAGTTGCAGGGTCCGCATGTCCATCAAGGTGAAATGGCCACTGGCCCAGCCACCGGTATCCAGGTGCCAGACGTTGCCCAGCAGCTTGGCTTCCAGTACCGGCGTGTGGCCCACCAACAAGGCACGCAGGCCCTGCACTGGCTGGGTATCTCCTACCTTCAGGCGCCGCCGCGACCATTGGCACACTTCCCGTATCTTGGGGTCGTCATCCAGTTCCAGCCAGGTCCTCAACACCGTCCAATCGGCATATGGGCTGTCGGCATGCAGCAGGCCAACCAGGCCCGCCGCACTTTCAACCTCTATCGCAATCGGCAGCTGCTCGAAGCGCTCCACGAAACGCAATTGCCGGGCCCTCGGCAGGTCCAGAAACCAGCCACCACCGGCGGCGCGGTACATATCCAGATCGAGCCGCCCGCCGCGCACGCGTGTGATTGCCAAGGCCTCGTGGTTACCCTGCACGGCATGGAACCAGGGCTGCGCCAGCCATTCCAGCGCCGCCTCGCTGTCCGGCCCACGGTCGACCAGGTCTCCCACGCTGAACAGGCGGTCCACGGCCGGATCGAAACCTACCCCATCCAGGCATTGCTGCAAGCGCTGGAAGTGACCATGGATATCGCCCACCGCCAGGTCACGCCCCCGCAGGTTGGCAATAAGACGCCGAAACCGTGCCATTACAATCTTCCTCTGCTGGTAGCGCCATGCCAGGGGTAAAATGAAGGCACACGCAATCTGCCCCGGAGGTGCATCATGCGTACCGCCTTCGTGTGTGCCGTGCTCATGGCGCTGTCACTGGACAGCATGGCACAAGGTGCCCCGGCCGCGCAGGTCGAGGTACGTTTCGAGCATCCGGAAAAATTCCGCGATGCCAGCCTCGACAGCCACGGGTACGAGCGTGGCGCCGACGCCTACGTGATGAACACCCTGACCCAGTACCTGCAGAAGCTTGGCCAACGCTACCTGCAACCTGGCCAGCAATTGGTCATCGATATTCGCGACATCGACCTGGCCGGGCGTTTCGAGCCCTGGCACAGCCAGGCCTACGATGTACGTTACATGCGCGAAATCACCTGGCCGACCATCGACCTCAGCTACACCCTCACCCAACCGGGCAAACCCGACCAGCAGGCGCAGGAGCGGGTCAGCGACAAGATGTACCTCAGCCGCCCGGGCCGGGTCACGAGCAGCAGCGACCGCCTGTATGCCGAAAAGGCCATGCTCGACGACTGGTTCCGCCAGCGCTTCGCCGTCCACCCGGCATCCTGAAAGGCCCTTCACTGGTACAGGCGCAGGTGCCGGTAGTATGCTCGGCCTTTCAACCTGTACCAGGGAAGGGTTTTTCATGAAGTTGTGCGCCGTGCAACTGGCGTCGCTCAAGGGCGATGTGCAAGCCAACCTCGAACGCCACCTGGCCTGCATCGAACAGGCTGCAGCCCTTGGCGCGGAACTGGTGGTATTTCCCGAACTGTCACTGACCGGCTATGAGCCAACTCTCGCGCGGCAGGTCGCCCTCCCTGTCAGTTCGGCGCGGCTGGACCCGCTGCAGGCAGCCTGCGACCGGCTTGGTATCACCGTGGCCGTGGGCCTGCCACTACCGACACCTGATGGCATTCGTATCGGCATGCCAATTCTCAGCCCCGGTGTACCGCGCCAGGCCTATGCCAAGCGGCGCCTGCATGACGATGAACTGCCCTGGTTCACCCCAGGCGATCAAGCCTTGCTGCTGCAGGTCGGCGCCCACCGGGTAGCGCCTGCGATCTGCTACGAATCGATGTTCATGGCCCATGCGGCGGCCGCACGGGAACACGGTGCCGACCTGTATCTGGTCAGCGTGGCGAAGACGGCCAAGGGCATCCAAGAGGGTTATCTGCACTACCCCGAGGTGGCTCGTGAGCTGGGCATGACGGTGTTGCTGGCCAACTGCGTGGGGCCGGCCGATACCTTCATTGGCGCCGGTGGCTCGGCGGCATGGGACAGCCAGGGGCACCTGCTGGCCCGCCTGGACGACCGCAGCGAAGGGTTGATCGTGCTGGATACCGCCAACGCCAGTGCCATGGCGGTGCCTTTGGCCCCCCACCCAGCATGATCTACTTGTTCCTGGCGTTGCTGAGTTATGCCTGTACCTACTACCTGACGGGGCTGCTGATTCAGGGGCAACTGGCCGATGTGGCCGAGGGCTTGCGCCACCGGCCCGATGCGCCGACACCCGGCGAGTACCTGCGTGCAGTCAAGCCACATGCGCGCCGGGCTCATCGGCAGTACACCCTGGTGGCTGGCTCAGCGTTGGCCGTGCTGGTCTGCCTGGTCGCCAGCTGGTTCTGCTGACGACTTACAGGTCCAGTGCCAGGCTTTGCCGGCCCTCCAGCGCCAACAGGTACTGCTTGGCCGCCAGGCCGCCGGCAAAGCCGGTGAGGCTGCCCGAAGCACCGATCACCCGATGGCACGGGGCGATGATCGAGATCGGGTTGCGGCCATTGGCAGCGCCTACCGCACGCACCGCAGTGGGGTTGCCGACCTGCCGGGCGATGTCGCTGTAGCTGCGGGTTTCACCGAACGGTATCGCCAACAGCGCGGTCCACACCTGACGCTGGAATTCGGTGCCGGCAAAGTCCAGTGCCAGGTCGAAGCGCTGGCGTTTGCCGGCAAAGTACTCGCCGAGTTGGCGGGCGGTTTCAAGCAGTACCGGGCACTGGTCATCACGGTGCAGGGCGCCAAGGCGCACGCGGTTTTCCCGCTCCTCTTCCCAGAGTACGGCTGCCAGGCACTCGCCACGGGCTACCAGGGTCAGGGTGCCGACAGGCGACTGCATGAAGGTGAATGCGCTGGACATAAGCAGGCTCCTGCCAGGTTGCGATCAACCTACTGTACGCATCCACAGCCCTGCCTGCATCCGCTTTCTTGCTCAGGCAATCACGCTACCGCATATTGCCTGGGCGCGATGGGCTGCGAAGCAGCCCCGGAACCCCGAACCTCAATAATAGGTACGAGGCTGCTCGTCAGCCTTGTTCAATACCGTCCCCACCAGGTTCACCCTGGCCAGGTGATGCAGGCAATCTTCGATTTCCTTCCTGTTGTTCATACCGTTGGCCACTACCAGCAGCACACAATCGAACTTGGGTATCACGGTGATCGCATCGTCAGAGCTGAGCAGCGGTGGCAAATCGAAAATGCAGATGCGCGACTCGTAGCGGTTGCGCAGTTCGCTGATCAGGTTGTTCACCTTGGGCGATGACAGCATTTCGGTAGACAGTGGCACCGGTACCCGTGTGGGTAGTACCACGAACCGAGGCAAGGTCGGGTTGACCAGGCAGTCCTGCAGCAGGGCCTTGTCGGTCAGAAACTCGTTCAACGCCTGATCCATGGGTAGGCCCAGGCTGCTGCCGACCTTGGGCCGACGCAGGTCGAAGTCCACCAGCAAAGCGGTCTTGGTGGTGTGGTGGGCAATGCTCATGGCCAGGTTGATCGACAGCACCGTCTTGCCCGCTTCAGGGGTTGGCGAGGTGATTGCCAAGGTTCGCCAGCCATTCTCGTCCATGGTCCTGAGCACTTGCGTGCGCAGCAGGTCGATCGGCCCGTTCATGTGGGAGTTCTTGTTGTAGGCGACGATACGGTGCCGCTCCAGGTGCTCCGCGCGCAGCGGCACCACCTTGGTGTTCACGTAATCGAACTGGCCAGGCACTTCTGCCAGCGCCGTCCCAGGGGCGGGTGACAAGGCCTGCGGAGTGCCCGGGGTAACCTGGTGAAGATTATTGCCAACAGCCGGCTTGGTCCTGTCCATCACTGCTTTCCTATGCAAACCGAGACATGACTTTGAGCAACAGCACATCCAGTGGCATGTAGAACACGTGCACCAGCACCACCATGATAGCCGCCAGTACCAGTGCCGCCAGGATAAGCCAGTTGCGCCACCGCTTGCGCCCGGCCACATCGGCCTTGGTATCGATGTATGGCAACGCCACCAGCACCCGCCTGCCCAGCAGGTTTTCCAGGGCACCGACGCCGCGAACACGCTGATTGAACATTTCCATCAACATCACCAGCGCACCGCCACCTGCTGGTGCCAGCACCAGGCCCAGAGCAGCGATTTTCTTGCGGTTGGGCTTGATCGGTTTCTCGGGCATCAGCGGTGGTTCCAGCAGCACGAAGCGCTCGGCCTTGTTCTCCTGCTCCAGGCTTTCGGTAATCTTCGCACCCATTTCCTTGGCGCGGATTTCCTCGTACTTCTTGCGCGCATTGTCGTGGTCGCGCATCAAGGTCACCAGGCCACGCTCGACCTGCGGTGCCTCGAGGATCTCGGCCTCGTAGCCTTCCATCTTGCGGGTCAATTCGCGCTTCTGCTCGGCCAGCGAAGCAATGCGCTCCTGTGCCGCACTCATCTTGGCGCGCACGCGGGCGACATCAAGGCCGACCGTGGAGGCCGCAAGCGTGCGATTGCCACTGGCTTCGAGCGCCTGGATCCTGCGCTTGACCGCCACCACATCGGGGTGGGCTTCCTTGTAGCGGCTGAGCAGCCGGGCATACTCGGCCTTCAGGCTGGGCAGGTCCTGGGGCTGTTCGGCACTGGCCGCCCTGGGGCCTTCCCCGGTTTTGGTGGCCAGCCCGGCACTGGCCGCAGACAGTTCCAGTTCAAGGTAACGCAGCTCTTCCTGGGCGGCCTTGTAATCACGGTCGACCTCGCGGAACTCCAGCTCCGACCGTGACAGCATGTTCATGCGCAAGGTCTGGTGTTCGGGCAAGGCGTTGGCGTGGGCCTGCTTGAAATCCGCCAGCTGGTTTTCCAGGCTGGCCAGCTCGGCACCCAGCTTGTTCGCCTCCTGGGTGAGGAACTCGGTGGTTTCGTTGGCTCGCTCGGTACGCTGCTTGAGGTTCTCGTTGAGGAACAGCGTCACCAGCTCGTCGGCGACTTCCTTGGCCACCTCTGGCTGCTTGTGCTCGAAGGACACATTGAAGGCCACGGTCGCTTCACCGCGCCCGCGTACATAGGTGGTGAGGGTCTCGACCACGACGGCACTGCGCATGTGGTCGATCTTGTCGCCGTCGCTGAAGCGCTTGTCGGGGAAGAGGTTGTACTTGTCGATGATGCGTAGCAGGTTTTCGCGGGTCATCACCCGTTGGCGGATCACTTCGATGCGTTCATCGGCAAAGCTGGTGTTGTTGGTCGACACCAGCTCGGGGGAAATTTGCTGCGACTCCACCAGGATGGTGCCGGTCGATTGGTAGATCGGCGGCACCATCACCGCGACTGCGACGGTCGCGGCCAGGATGACTGCGATGCTCAACCCCAATAACAGGGCCCGGTCCTTGATTATGGCGATGTAATCTCTGAGGGAGAGCTCGTAGTCGGACTTCATGGGGCCACCTGCCTGAAGTTCAGATGTCGGGGTACCTGTACGTCAACGTCAAACCCACGATAGTAGCGTTCGCATCGGCTTCGTGATCCTGCTGCCGTTCCTTGTACATCAGCGACAGGCGCAGGTCCCAGTACGGCGAAAACTCGCGGCTGGCCCACACGCTGTAAGTCTGCAGGGTGTTGGGGGTCTGCCCTTTGCTGTCTTGCCAGGCAGCGTCCGCGCCCACCCGAGTCAATTCGCTGACGGCATAACTCCACACACCGCGCACCTGGTCCAGCTCGGCGAAGCCGCCTTCGGCACTGGCCACCGTGCTGCGTTCTGCTGTGAAGCTGGCGACGGCGCGCGCACCGGTATACAGCAGCGCTACCCCACCCTCCCCACGTCGGCCACCTTCGTCACCGGAAACCTCGGTGACACCCACATGCGCGTCGGCGCTGAGGCGTTCGGAGAGCTGGTACTTGACCCCGACCGCCGGGCTGTAGCTGTTGGACGCCGTCGCCGTCTGGTCCTGCTCGGGCTCATAGCGCCGGGCGCCAAAGCGGCTGTACAGATCGGCCCGCTCGCTCCAGGCGTAGGTCCAGGTGAACACGTTGCCCAGTTCTTCGTAACCCGTCAGCGTACTGATGTCATAACGTGCACGGTTGTACGTGGTTTCGTTGCTCAGGGTGCTGCGTTCGGTAACCGCCTGGCTCCAGTTGCCGGCCAGCGTATACAGCTTTTGCGTGCCATCGGTGGTGACCACGCCGGTATCCAGCACCGTTCCCGAAAGCGTCGAACTTTCGTTGTAACGCGCCAGCAGGCCGAACCGCCCGCGCTCGGTCTGGCGCTGCCAGCCCAGGCTGACGTCGGGGTCCTCACGGTCGTCGACCACCGCCGTGTCAGATGAGCGTAATACGTTCATGCCCAGCCCCAACCTCAGTTCGTCACGGTCGAAGGTACCGATCAGGGTGTAATCGGGCGCGATGATCGTGCGCGTTATGCCCTTTTCACCCGACGACAGCAGCAAGGGGTTGCTGTCATGTTCGACGGATGTCGGTACTACCACCGTAGACTGCCAATTTGCTGCCAGGACTGTGTCCGTAAATGGCAACACCAAGATTGCCGTTGCAATGCTAGTTGTTCTTAGAAGAGGCATTAAGTGTTCTTATTGAAGGCAAGATCAAGGAACGACCAGCGTATCGCCAGCCTGCAGTTGGATGTTGGTGGACATATCCCGGCCAGACACCAGGTCTCTATATCGCACGGGCAGGATTTTTTGGGAAGCTCCGGTGCCACGCACCACCTTGATTTCGCTTTCATCGGCAAACTTGTCCAGGCCGCCAGACATGCTCAGGGCCTGCAGCACTGCCGTAGGGCCTGCCATTTGTACCGGCCCGGGTTTGATCACCTTGCCTTGTACATAGACCAGGTTACCGGCAATGCTCTTGACGACAACGCTGACGTTCGGGTCGGGGAGAAACTTCTCGAGTTTGGCAGCCACTTGTTTTTCAACGGTCGTCACATCCAGCCCGGCAACATCGATGCGCCCGGCCAGGGGGAACGTGATACTGCCATCGGGAAGTACAGTGGCTTCCTGGCGCAGGCTATCTTCCTGCCATACCGAAACCATCACCACATCGCCGGGGCTGAGCAGGTAAGTAGCATTGTTCGGGTCGGCCTTACCGGCACCAGACCACGCCATCAGCATGCAGAACGCGGCAAACATTGAACGCACCATGAGGGTCCCTCCGGCCGAAACGGCCCGAAAAAGAGCACTGAATGAGAACAACACACCAACTCTCGCTCCGCTTCGCGGCATACGCCAACCGCGATGGCCTCGATCTTCCAGAGGCCTGCCTTGACGCTGTGCAGCCTGGGCTGTGCTGCCTGCAACCGTGGACCTGCACGGGCTACTGGCAATATAGCAACGGCTCGGGAATTCACAAGCCAGGCCCCGGGCCGCTGGCGTCAAGGGTTAACCCCAGGCTGGCGGACTCAGATCTTGTTCCTGTTGGCGACTGCCACGAAGCCAACGACAGCAAATGCAAAGAACCAACCTGCGGTTGAAACAGGGATGATACTGTTCTGATTGATATACATATCCGCCGCACGCGCCGCGCCACTCAACAGCGCCAGCAAAGACATCGATTTGATAATCAGAGCCGTGCGCATACGCCCCTCCTGTAAGAGGAAAATCAAGTATTTGTTGGCGTGGTGTTCGCGAGTTGCATGACTGTTGAATTGAGCTTATGAACACAATGACATTGCGTCAACGATTCGACACTATAATAAAATTCAATGGGCAACGGATGGTATCGTCAAAATATCGACGTACAAGTTGAGCATAAGGCGCTGCCATGGTGGCGCCAACGTTTCATCCCTGAGAAAGGCAAGGCGGGGCGCTCTGGCGCCCCGGCGTCTTATTCGTCTGCGTGGTGCACCACGACCAGCAACTGCGCCGGCAGTGGCCCTACCGACCTTAGCCGGTGTGGTGTCTGGGCATTGAAATGCAAGGCATCGCCTTGCTCCAGCAGTACGCGCTCGCTCATGAAGTCCACTTCCACTTGGCCGGCGTGGACGAACAGGAATTCTTCGCCCAGGTGTTCCTTGAACGTGGGGTCGCTGAACTCGATCGGCGGCTGGATCAGGAACGGCAGCAGGCTGCGCTGCCCGACCTGGCTGGTGAGGGCAGCGTACCCCGGCCCGGCCCCGTCACCCACCAAGGCCTGGCGCTCGCCATGGCGCACCAGGCTGTAGCGGCTCTGGCCGGCCTGCTCCTCGGCGAACAGTTCTTCGACATTGACATTCAGAGCCCGCGCCAGCTTCAGCGCAGCGGCGATCGAGGGGGTATTCAGGCCACGTTCGACCTTGGACAGATAACTCTTGGTCATGCCGGTCTTGTCGGCCAGCAGCTCCAGGGTCATCCCCAGTTTCTTTCGCAGCAGTTTCAATCGGATAAACATGTGACGCGAGATTCCCAGGCGAAGGCAGCCGGGTAATGATACGTGGACTGCTCAGGAAATGCTGGGGCGGCTGTGCCGTTGCTACAGGGATCGCGTCGACTTTCTGAATTTGGGCAAGACAGTTGCTCCCGCACGGGTTGTGCAGTCGGGGGTCACATTGTTGTCGCCGGCCCCCTGACCGACTGGCTCGGCTTGCCGCCGGATACCCGCCAGCTCACTGCGGTAATCCCGTAGCGCTCGGCCATCGGCCTGCTGACTTTCCTTATTTTTTCGCGCCCGAACTTGGGGATGATGCCGATGCCCGCATCGCAACTCGCCCAGTGCCAGGCCTCGGCATTGTCCAGTGTTTCCAGACGGATTATGAAACTGCGTGGCTGGCCATGCAGTTGATAATCGATGATGTACAGCTGTGGGCTAGGCATCGCAGGGGCCTCCTCTTCTCCATGGATGACACCCTGATTGATCGGGGCTCGGCCGGAAGATTCAAAAAATTGTCGAACAAGAGGGACCAACGGCCTTGGATGCCTCGGTACGCAGGACTTGGCCGCCACCCGGCACCTGCGGTACCGGGTGGCCTGCAACCTCGACTCACTGTTGACGCCCCCCGCCGTGGCTGTTCTGGCCGCCCTTGCGCCCGGCCTCCGATGCCCGCTGGCGGTCATTGGCGAAGTTGCCGCCAGATGCCTGCCCGCCTTTGTGCCCCGCACGGGAGGCCCGTTCCCGGTCATTGGCAAAATTGCCAGGGTTGGTTTCCTTGGTGCCGCCGCGCTGGCTGGTTCGCTCTTGATCCTGCGCCATGTGGTTTCTCCTTGCGATGGATGGGTCGCATGGATGTTCGCCATGCTTTGGTTCCGAGCCGCCGATCACGGAGTCTGCTCAATGGTTTTGCCGGCAACTGACCAGTGGCACCAAACATGGGCCGGCAAAATGTTTGCGTGACATAAGCAGCTGGGTCGCACTTTCCTTCGCAAGCAGAGGTCTCAATGACATGGCGACGGCCTATAATCCCGCCACACACACGCCCGATGATGCTGCTGAGGGCGGAACGTCCCGGTCTGTACAAGGCTCCGTCCATGAAGTCGTCCCTCAAGCAACCTGCCTCGCCCCAGAACCCGGCGCTCAGCCCCAGCCACCTGGATTTTCCGGTGGTGGGCATCGGTGCATCGGCAGGCGGCCTGGAAGCGATCTGTACGTTGTTCCGGCAAATGCCCAACGATTGCGGCATGGCCTTTGTCGTGGTCCTGCACCTGTCCCCCGACCACCAGAGCGTCGCCGACCGCATCATCCAGGAGACCACGCAGATGCCGGTGCGCCAGGTGACCGAGCCGGTGCCGATCGAGCGCAACCACATCTACGTGATTTCACCAGCCAATCGCTTGTCAACCAACGACGGCTACCTGCGCGTGACCCCCGCCAACCGCCGCCGTGGCGACCACGTGGCCATCGACCTGTTCTTCCGTGACCTGGCTGACGTGCACAAGGACCACGCCTTCTGCGTGGTGTTGTCCGGCACCGGTGCCGACGGCGCCGTGGGCCTTTCGCGGATCAAGGAGCAAGGCGGTGTGACCCTGGCGCAAACCCCGGACGACGCTCAATACGACAGCATGCCCCGCGCTGCCATCGAGACCGGCATGGTCGACCTGGTGCTGCCGGCGGCAGAAATGCCGCAGAAGCTGCTGGAGCTGTGGCGCAATGCCCGCCAGGTGCGGCTCCCGGAAATAGAGGACGACACCCTGCCACCAGCCTTGGGCACCCGCGCAGGCGATGCCCAGGCCTGCGAGCCGATGCTCGAGGAGATCCTGCTGCAATTGCGCAGCAATACCGGCCACGACTTCCAGCACTACAAGCGCGCCACGGTGCTACGGCGCATCGAGCGCCGCCTGCATGTGACCGGCCAGGCAGACCTGGCGGCCTACCTGCATTACCTGGAACAGCACCCTGCAGAATCCAGGGCGCTGCTGGCTGACATGCTGATTGGCGTGACCAATTTCTTCCGCGATCGCGAAGCCTTCGAAGCCCTGGAGCGCCATGTGCTGCCGCAGCTGGCCTGCGAACGCGACCCGGCCGAGGGCGCGGACGAGATCCGCGTGTGGTCGGCCGGCTGCTCCACCGGCGAAGAGGCTTACAGCCTGGCCATTTTGGTTTGCGAGCAGCTGGCACTTGAGCAGCGCTCGTGCAAGGTTCAGGTGTTCGCCACCGATCTGGACGAACGCGCCATCGGCATCGCCCGCAGCGGCTCCTACCCCGAAGCGATCGTCACCGACGTGCCGCCCAGCCGGCTGCGCCAGTTCTTCATCAAGGAAGACCAGCATTACCGGGTGCGCAAGGAGGTTCGCGAAAAGGTGCTGTTCGCCCGGCATAACCTGCTGTCGGACCCACCGTTCTCGCAGATCGACCTGATTGTCTGCCGCAACCTGCTGATCTACCTGGACCGCGAGGTGCAGCGTGACATCCTGCAGATGTTCCACTTCGCCCTGCGCCCGGGTGGCTACCTGTTCCTCGGTTCGTCCGAGTCGGCCGACGTGGCCAATGAACTGTTCGCCCCGGTGGACAAGCGCAACCGCATTTTCCGCGCACTCGATGCCAGCAATACCGGCCACCGTTCCGGCCGCCAGCTGCCCGGTACTTCGGCCGCCAGCATGCCGCAGGATGTGCTGGCCAAGGCCAAGCCGGGGCGCAAGCCATCCTTCGCCGACCTGCACTACCGCGCCCTGGCGCGCCGCATGCCGCCCAGCCTGATCGTCGATATCGACGGCAATATCCTGCACATGAGCGAAGGCGTGGGGCGTTTCCTGCAACTGGCCGGTGGCGAACCGAGCCGCAGCCTGCTGAACCTGGTGCTGCCGCCCCTGCGCCTGGCCCTGCGCAGCACCTTGTTCCAGGCGCGTCAGGGGACCGAGGCGGTGACCTCGCGCCCTGTCGACCTGGCGGAAACCATGGGCAAACTGCAGGTGGAGATCACCGTGCAGCCGTACAAGGACGAACTCGGTGCCAGCGATTGCCTGCTGGTGGTGTTCGAGGAGCGCGCGCCCGACCCGTCCCTGCCGTTGCCCGGCGTCATCCGGCAGACTGACAGCATGGTCCTGCACAACCTCGAACGTGAACTGCAGCGCACTCGCCTGCAGCTGCAGGAAACCATCGAGCAGTCCGAGGTCTCCAGCGAGGAGCTGACGGCTTCCAACGAAGAGATGCAGGCCATCAACGAAGAGTTGCGTTCGGCCAGCGAAGAACTGGAAACCAGCAAGGAAGAGCTGCAGTCGATCAACGAGGAACTGCTCACGGTCAACTACGAGCTGAAGAACAAGGTCGAGGAAACCGACAAGGTCAACGACTACCTCAGCAACCTGATCGCCTGCACCGAGATCGCCACGGTGTTCGTCGACCGCAACCTGCATATTCGCTGGTTCACGCCGCGCGCCGCCGACCTGTTCAATATCCTGCCAGTCGATACCGGCCGCTCCCTGCTCGACATCACCCACCGCCTGGATTACCCGGCACTGGCCGACGATGCCCGCGCGGTGGCCCAGGGCGAGGCCATCATCGAGCGTGAAATCGGTGGCCAGGGTGATCACTGGTACCTGGCGCGCCTGCTGCCCTACCGCTCCAGCGAGCAGAAAATCGACGGCACGGTGCTTACCTTCATCGACATCAGCAGCAGCCATGCCGCCGAAGAGCGCGTGCGCCTGGGCGAAGAGCGCCTGAGCAAGCAATTGGCCGAGACGCAGAGCACCAGCCACATGAAGGACGAGTTCTTCGCCGTCATGTCCCATGAACTCAAGCACCCGCTCAACCTGATCCAGCTCAATGCCGAGATCCTGCGCCGCCTGCCGTCGCTGAGGAACATCAGTGCAGCGAGCAAGGCCGTTGGTACCATTTGTGATGCGGTAACCAGTCAGGCGCGGATCATCGACGACCTGCTGGATGTGGCGCGCATTCGCACTGGCAAGCTCAAACTCAAGACCGAACCGGTGGACCTGCTCGCCCTCCTGCAGGGCATCCATGACGTGGTATCAAGCGAGCAACACCCCTGCCCGGTTCGCCTGGAGCTGCCCGCCGACAACCTGCCGATGATGATCGAGGGTGATGTTACCCGTCTGGAGCAGATCATCTGGAACCTGCTGAACAACGCGCTGAAGTTCAGCCCGGCGGGCAACGAGATACGCCTGGTGCTGAGCCACGACGAGGATAGCGCACGCCTGCAAGTGATCGACCATGGCGTGGGCCTGAGCCACGACAGCCTCGAGCATATCTTCGACCTGTTCAGGCAGGCTGCGCCGCAGCAGGCCAGCCACAGCCGGGAAGGCCTGGGCATCGGCCTGTCGCTGGTACGGCAACTGGTCGAGGCCCATGGCGGTAAAGTGCGCGCGGCATCACCGGGGCTTGGGCTGGGCTGCACCTTTACGGTCACCCTGCCCCTTTGCGATACGCAGTGCCCGCAGCGTGCACAGGGCTCGGAGCCGCTGAGCGTGGGCCGCCTGGATGGAATTCGCGTGTTGCTGGTGGATGACTCTGTAGAGGTTTTGGCGGTAATGCAGGAGCTGCTGGAAATGGAGAGTGCCAGCGTCAATGCCTTCAGCAAGCCACGTGAGGCCCTGGATGCCGCTGCGGGTGCGGAATACGACATCATCCTCTCGGATATCGGCATGCCGATAATGGACGGCCATGCGTTGATCAAGGCCCTGCGCGGCTACCCGCACCTGCGCCATACCCCGGCCATCGCCCTGACCGGTTATGGTGCCAGCGCCGACCAGCACAAGTCGCGCCAGTCAGGCTTCGACCGGCACCTGAACAAGCCGGTGGGCTATGACGAACTGGTGGAGGCCATCGAGGCCCTGAGCGGCTCGGTGCCTTACTGACCGTTGGTCGCTTTGAACGCAACGTTCATTGCGGCCGGGGGCCGAATCTACATGGAATCAAGGATTCGCCCAGGAGCCTGAATGAAACCAGTCAAGCATCGCGCAACCATCATCTGCCGGCACGGCAAACAACGCCATAAATGGTTGTGGGTGAGAAAGCCCAATGCCGCCTGGACCCTGCCCGGCGGCAAGATAGAGCCCGGCGAGACGCCGGTACAGGCAGCGGAGCGTGAATTGCTTGAAGAAACCGGGTTGCAGGCAGAATCGCTGACCCTGTTGATGCGCCATGAAGCGGCAGAGCGCATGCATTATGTGTTCGAGGCGGAATTCGCCGATGCTCCGCATCCCAAGGCGTTGCATGAAATTGCCGATTGGCGGTTCGCCCACCCGGATCAGGTGCCCACGCTCAAGTACGAGATGAAGCGGCTGATCCGTTCGTTGCTGGCCTGTGACCGGGCTACGGCAGCGTCAGTGAGGTAGACCTTCTCCACCTGTACCGGCCCTTTCGCGGGTGAACCCGCTCCCACAGGTTCGGTTGAGTGGCTGAGGAGATTGCCCAGCACTTTTGGCCTGGGCTGTCGTGCAGGCTTGTCAGTACCGGCCTCTTCGCAGCACAAGGCTGCTCGTACTGAACCTCACTAGACCGATGAGTCATGTGTGGTTCTGTGGGAGCGGGTTCACCCGCGAAGAGGCAGGCACAGGAATCGCTAGGCATGCACGCTCCACTGACATGCCTCCACCTCGATCGGCATTTCGTCTACGGCATGGATCATCCCGTTCGCCAATGCCTCCCGTGGCCCCAATATCCGCGGGTAGGCCATCAGATACCGCGGCACATCCAGCACCTCGTCCGCCCCTTCGGTCCGCTCGGCGACGATCTGTGCGTACAGCCGCAGGTCATAGTCCAGGCTCATCGCATATTCGGCCATGCGTGAGTGGTCGACCGAGCCATGCAAGGTCCAGTGGAACGGGTGGAACAGGAACTTGCTGTAACTGCATGCCGTACGCCGTTCCCCGGCCAGGAACAGGATGTTGCCCATGGATTCCACCGTGCCCAGGTTGTGGGTGTGAACCTCGACCGGTAACGCTCGCAGATAGTTGTACAAGGTAAACCCGTAACTGCACTCGCCGCCCATGGTGGCGATGTTCAGTTGCAGGACATCGGCGCCTTGCTGCAAGGCTCGCGAACAGGTGTTGATCAGGTTGCCGCAGGTGGATGAATTGATGGGCCCGGTAAAGTGGACGATATGTCTGGCCATGCTTGCCTCCAGGGTTGGCAGGTCATTCCTTGGTTTTCTGCGCATCGTCACCCTGCCCGGCCATCTGCCGGTACTGCTTGCGCAGGGCATGCAGCTCGGCCGGATCCATGTCTTCAAGGTCCAGCAGCGCCTTGTGCGCCTGTTGGGTGGTGCGCAACAGCTCATCGATCTTGATGTGCAGTTCGTCGTTGTCGCGGTTCTGGGTGTTCTGGATCAGGAACACCATGAGGAAGGTGATGATGGTGGTCGATGTGTTGATCACCAGTTGCCAAGTGTCGTTGAAGCCGAACAACGGCCCGGTCACTGCCCAGATCAGGATAAGCAGGCAGGCGATGCCGAAGGTCAGCGGGCGGCCAGCCCAATTGGCCAGCCATTGGGCGAAACGGTCGAATTTCATCCTGGCTCCCTTCCTCGTAGCGGGTATTCGGTGGAAACGTCGCAGGCCGCAAAGTTCCGCGCGGCATCAGCCTTTTCCGTTGGTCAACCGTGCTGAACCCTGGCCGCTGTTGACCGGTCGCACTTTCAGAGTGACCGAACAAGGACCCGGCAATGAGGAAGGCAGCGTGAGCGATATCCGCATCGGCATCTCCGGCTGGCGCTACGGCCCGTGGCGCAAGGATTTTTACCCGAAGGGCCTGCCGCAGGACGAAGAACTGGCGTTTGCTTCGCGAGCGGTCAACAGCATTGAAATAAACGGCTCGTTCTATAGCCTGCAAACACCCGAACGTTACCAGGGCTGGCATGACGAAACGCCGCCCGGGTTCGTGTTCGCGGTGAAAGCCCCGCGCTACATCACCCATGTACGCCGGCTGAAGGACATCGAAGAAGCCATGGCCAATTTTTTCGCATCCGGGCCGTTGCTGCTCGGCAAGAAGCTGGGGCCATTCCTGTGGCAGTTTCCACCGAACATGAAGTTCGACGAGGCCCGCTTCACAAGTTTTCTCGAATTGCTACCGCACAACCGCAAGGCAGCGCGCGAATGCGCACTAGGGTGTGCGCAGCGCCTGAGGGGCAACGGTGGTACTGACATCAAGGGCAATGCACGGCTGCGTCACGCCGTGGAAATCCGCAATGAAAGCTTTCTGTGCGAAGCCTTCATCAAGCTGCTGCGCAAGCACCGTGTGGCGCTGGTAGTGGCCGACAGCGCCGGGAAATGGCCCTATGTCGAGGACGTTACCGCCGACTTCGTGTACATGCGGTTGCATGGCGATGTCGAACTGTACAGCAGCGGCTATACCGCCCAGGCGCTGAGGCGCTGGAAGCAGCGCATCCAGCACTGGAGCCAGGGCCGCCAGGCCGACGATGCCCAGCTGGTAGTGCCAGGGCCGCCACCGCGGCGCGCCGCCCGTGACGTCTACTGCTACTTCGACAACGACCAGAAGGTCCACGCGCCTTATGATGCCCGACGCCTGTTGCAGAAGCTCTCGCTGGACCATGAGCTGATGACCGAGCCTGGCGTGGTGCCGGAGGTGACCCTGTGAACAGGACCCTGCCTGCCCCGCACTGCATCATCGACAAGGTCACTGCCGTGCGTCGGCTGAATGTATTGACGCTGAACGTGCACAAGGGCTTCACCTTCTTCAACCGGCGCTTCATCCTGCCCGAGTTGCGCGAAGCCGTGCGGGCCACCGGCGCCGACCTGGTATTCCTGCAGGAAGTGCACGGCAGCCACCAGCAACATGCCCTGCGCCATCCGGCCTGGCCGGATACGCCACAGTACGAGTTCCTAGCCGACAGCATGTGGCCGCAGTTCGCCTACGGTCGCAATGCCGTATACCCCCATGGTGACCACGGTAACGCGCTGCTGTCGAAATTCCCCATCAGCCGCTTCGACAACCTGGACGTCTCGGTGCAGGGCAACGAGCAGCGCGGCCTGTTGCACTGCCAGCTGGAAGTGCCTGGCCATGACCAGGTGCATGCGGTGTGCGTGCACCTGGGTTTGCGCGAGGCCCACCGGCAACGCCAGGTGAAGCTGCTGCTGGACCTGCTCGACAGCCTGCCGCCCAAGGCACCGGTGATCGTTGCCGGCGATTTCAACGATTGGCGGCTGAAGGCCGATGCGGTGCTGTGCGAACACCTGGTGGAAGCGTTCGGCGAGCATTTCGGCACCCCGGCGCGTAGTTTCCCGGCGCGTCTGCCGCTGTTGCGCCTGGACCGCATCTACCTGCGCAACGCCATGCCCGGTACGGCTCAGGTGCTGTCGAAATACCCGTGGTCGCATCTTTCCGACCACGCCCCTCTGGCTTCGGAGATCAAACTGTGAACCGACCCTGGGTAGACGGCAACAGCGTGCAGTTGCTGATCAATGGCGAGCAATACTACCCCCGCGTGTTTGAGGCCATGGCCCAGGCGCGGGAAGAAATCCTGCTGGAGACCTTCATCATCTTCGACGACAAGGTTGGCCAGCAATTGCAGCAGGTACTGATTGATGCCGCCCGCCGCGGCGTACGCGTCGAAGTGGCCGTGGATGGCTACGGCACGGCCGACCTGCCTGAAGCATTCATTGCGGCCATGACCGATGCCGGCGTCAGTTTCCACGCCTTCGACCCGCAGCCGCGGCTGGTGGGCATGCGCACCAACCTGTTCCGGCGCCTGCACCGCAAGATCGTGGTGATCGATGGCGAGCGGGCCTTCATTGGCGGCATCAACTACAGCGCCGACCATCTGGGCGACTTTGGCCCCATGGCCAAGCAGGACTATGCCGTGGAGGTCGTCGGCCCGGTGGTGGCACAGGTTCATGCCTCCAGCAAGCGCCTGATGTCACCGGTGCTGCAGCCGCCCAGCGCGGTAAGGCCATTGACCGAGCCTGCCGGTACCTGCACCGCCGTGCTGGTCGAGCGCGACAACAAGGTGCGCAGCACCGATATCGAGGCCCACTACCTGCAGGCGTTTCGCAGTGCCCGACGGCGCATCGTGGTGGCCAATGCTTATTTCTTCCCGGGCTACCGGCTGATGCGTGAATTGCGCAATGCGTCCCGGCGCGGCGTGGAGGTACGGCTGATCCTGCAGGGCCAGCCAGACATGCGCTGGGTACGGGCGTTGTCGCGGCTGCTGTACAACTACCTGCTGCGCGACGGTGTGGCCATTCACGAGTACTGCCAGCGGCCACTGCACGGCAAGGTGGCGCTGGTGGACGATGAGTGGGCCACGGTCGGCTCCAGCAACCTGGACCCGTTGAGCCTGTCGTTCAACCTGGAGGCCAACCTGTTCATCCGCGACCGCGACTTCAACCAGCAGCTCAACCAGCACCTGCAGATGCTGGCCAGCGAACAATGCAAGCCGGTCACCTTGGAACGCATGGTGCGCGGTTACTGGTGGCGGGCGCCGCTGATTTTCCTGTGCTTCCACGTTATTCGCCATTTCCCGCGGATTGCCGGTTGGTTTCCGGCGCACCGCCAGCACTTGCGCTCGGTGCAGCCGGAGGCCGAGGCACAGGGTGACTATCACGAGGGCAAGACCTGATGGCGCGAAAACACTGGCAAACCTGGGGCAAACGGCTGTTCACCCTGGCATTCCTGATCCTGATCCCTGCGCTGCTGTACCTGCTGGCGCGCAACCTGGACTGGAACGAAGTGCGCCAGTCGTTGCTGGCCTACAAGCCCGGTACCCTGGCCATCGGCCTGGTGCTGGCAGCGTGCAGCTACCTGACATTTGCCAGTTACGACTTGCTGGCCCGGGCCTACACCGGCCACCAACTACCGGCTCGCCAGGTGCTGCCAGTGGCCTTCGTGTGCTATGCGTTCAACCTCAATTTCACCACTTGGGTGGGCGGCGTCGCCTTGCGCTACCGGCTGTATAGCCGCCTGGGCCTGGACACCGCAACCATCACGCGCATCCTCACCCTGGGCCTGCTGACCAACTGGATGGGCTACATGCTGCTGGCTGGCACGGTGTTCGCCTTGCGCCTGGTCGAGCTGCCCGCCAACTGGGCGGTGGGCGCCACCGGCCTGCAACTGATCGGCCTGGTATTGCTGGCGATTGCCGCAGGCTACCTGTTGGCCTGTGGTTTCGCCAAAAAGCGAACCTGGCGCTGGCGCGAGCATGAGGTAACGCTGCCGTCGCTGCGCCTTGCGCTGTGCCAGGTGGTACTGGGTGCCAGCAACTGGGCGCTGATGGCACTGCTGATCTTCTGGCTGCTGCCTGGCGAAGCCTTCTACCCGTCGATACTTGGCATCCTGCTGATCAGTTGCGTTGCCGGTGTGGTCGCGCATATCCCGGCCGGGCTGGGTGTGCTGGAAACGGTGTTCCTGGCCCTGCTGCACGGGCAGCTTGCGCAAGGCACGCTGGTGGCGGCCCTGCTGGGCTACCGCACGCTGTACTACCTGGTGCCGCTATTGCTGGCGGTGCTTACCTACCTGATCCTGGAGAAACGCGCCAAGGCCATGCGCCGGCGTGACAAGCCGGCCTAGAGCTGGCAAGGGCCACTGGCCCCGGAGGTGACAAATGCCTGGTGCTGTCTTGAAGCCGATGTTGATACTGATGATGACCAGCCTGGTCAGCGGCCAGGCCCTGGCCGAAGCCTGCAACGTGCTCACCCGCTCCTCCAGCGAGGCAGTCACGCCGGTGGAGCGGCACAGCTGCTACAGCTACAGCAACCTGCCCGCCGAAGCGATCAACTGGTCATGCAGCAACGAGAGCAAGGACATGCTAAACAGTGAAAAGCACAAGGTCGCGCGTTGTGCGGATGGCAGCGTTGGCAGCTGCATCGCACCGTTGACCCAGGAGGCATTGGCCAACCCCAAGGCGGCTGGCGGTGACAAACCGGCGTTGCCCAAGGATGCGCGAGTGATCACCTACTACTACGACACCCCCAGCCTGGGCCAGGCCCGCACCGATTGCGAGCGTAACAACGGCATCTGGCAGACTCACTGATTCTGCAGGCTCGCGCGCTGCTTTTTGTGGGAGCGG
>NZ_JBNRIJ010000034.1:41786-48529 GCF_053557675.1 Pseudomonas sp. XP1
GGTCACTCGCCGGGAAGGTCTCGTCCAGCGCATTGTCCACCGCGCTTTCCCCCGTCTTTTCGCCACAGTGGCAATCAGGCATCCGGCACGGCTCGCCATTGCGATGCCCGCTGGCACAGGCCTCGCAGCAATATACCTTGCCTTCGAGTTGCAAGGCATTGGCATCCACGGTGCAGGAACAATGAGCACAGGCACAACGTACCTCGTTCATGGCTTGCTCTCCTCGTCATCGATCACGTCATCGATCACGTCATCGGTCCACGGTTCGCCATCCAGCGGCGCGGAACGGGCCAGTTCGGCTTCGTCCAGGCCTATGCCGCCGCCAATCTCATTGGCTTCGACCCGCCTCAGGGTCTTGTCTGCAGGGCCGCCGCTGCCGCCCGGTTCGTGCGGGTCGCGGGCGCCGGTTTCGTCCAGCAGGGTGTCCGGGCTCAGGTCGTCGTAGGTGACGTTGTCCTCGTGCAGGCTATCGCTCAACGCCTCGCCGCCGGTCATGCCGCTTTCGGCCACGCGCCGCGGTGGGAACTCGCGTGCCACGTCCGCGGCCGGTCGCTCGTCACCCACACGCCCCTCGCGTTCATCCAGGCGCTCGTCGAAGTCCAGTTCATGCACGCTACCCATGCGGTCTTCGGTGTCGTCGATTTCAGTGGGAGTATATGGCTTCGGTTCATCTGCTCGGGCCATGTGCGTTCTCCGTCAGGTGGGTTCATTCGGTCGACTGCACCTGCTGCTGGAAGATTCAGAGTTTTTTTGAACTACCGCTCGGGCTGTTGCCTCCCAGATTAGAGACTGCGAACCGCCCGGAGCCCGTCATGGCCAAGCCCCTGCAGGAATATGCGCGCAAGCGCGACTTCAATGCCACGCCCGAGCCCAGCGGCAAGCGCAGCCGTGGCAAACGTGCCCATGCGCTGCAGTTCTGCATCCAGAAGCACGACGCCAGCCACCTGCACTACGACTTCCGCCTGGAGCTCGATGGCACGCTGAAAAGCTGGGCCATCCCCAAAGGGCCGTCGCTGGACCCCAAGGTGCGCCGCCTGGCCGTGCACGTGGAGGACCACCCGCTGGACTACGCCGACTTCGAAGGCCATATCCCCGAAGGCCACTACGGCGCAGGCGACGTGATCGTGTGGGACCGAGGCATCTGGGAGCCCGAAGGGGATGCGCATGAGGCCTATGCCAAGGGCAAGCTGCGTTTCCGCCTGCAAGGCGAAAAGCTCAGCGGTGTATGGAACCTGTTCCGCACTCACCTGGCCGGCAAGAAGGAGCAGTGGATGCTGGTCAAGTCGCATGACGGCCAGGCGCGTAGCGAAGCCGACTACAGCATCGTCGACGCCCTGCCCGACAGCGTGCTCAGCGACCGCACGCTGGTGCCACGCAAGCCGGCAGCCAAAAAGGCCGCCGCGCCGCGTCGCAAAACTGCCAGCAAAGGCCGGAAGCTGCCTTTGCCTGCGCAGCTGCAGCCACAACTGGCGACCTTGGTCGACTCCCCGCCCAGTGGCGACTGGCGCTACGAGGTCAAATTCGACGGTTACCGCATCCTTGCCCGCATCGACGGTGATGACGTGCGCCTGTTCACCCGCAACGGCCATGACTGGAGCGGCAAGATGCCCAGGCAGGTTGCCGCCTTGCGTGCGCTGGGCATCGATTCGGGCTGGCTCGATGGCGAGGTGGTGGTGGCCGGCGAAGACGGCGCGGCGGACTTCCAGGCGCTGCAGAACGCTTTCGACACCGAGCACGACGAGCACATCACCTATTACCTGTTCGACCTGCCCTTCCTGGGCGGCCAGGACTTGCGGCAGTTACCGCTGCAGGACAGACGCACCACCTTGCAGCGTTTGCTGGAACACAACGAGTCGGATGTACTCAAGTACTCCGCCGACTTTGACCAGCCCGTCGAATCCCTGCTCGACAGCGCCTGCCGGCTGCAACTCGAAGGCCTGATCGGCAAGCGTGTCGACAGCCCCTACAGCGGCCGCCGCAGCCCCGACTGGATCAAGCTCAAGTGCAAGCAGCGCCAAGAGTTCGTGATCGTCGGCTACACCGACCCCAAAGGCAGCCGCAGCGGTTTCGGCGCCCTGCTGCTGGCCTTGCACGACCACGACAGCGGCGAGTTGCGCTATGCCGGCAAGGTCGGTACCGGCTTCAGTGCCACCACTCTGGCCAGCATCCATGCCCGGCTGAAACCGTTGGAAATCGCCAGGCCGGCCCTACCCAACCCGCCCACAGGGGCCGAAGCCCGAGGCGTGCACTGGCTTGAACCGCAACTGCTGGCTGAAGTCGCTTACGCCCAGATGACCCGTGACGGCATCGTGCGCCATTCGGTGTTCCACGGCCTGCGCGATGACAAACCGGCTACTGCCATCGACCTGGAGCGCCGCATGCCCGCCAAGACCCTGCCCAAGCGCAATCAGGCCAAGGCCCCCGAGCCCTTGGGCGAACTTCGCCTGACTCACCCCGAGCGGGTGATTGACCCCACCAGTGGCGTAACCAAACGAGAGGTCGCCGAGTACTATGCCGCAGTCAGCCAGTGGATCCTGCCCCAGCTCAAGGACCGCCCGGTGGCGCTGGTGCGCGCGCCGGACGGCCTGGCCGGGGAGCTGTTCTTCCAGAAGAACGCCGGCCAGCTGCATCTGCCCAACGTGCTCAGCTACGACAAGGCCGAGGCCGGCCAGGCGGCGATGGTCATCAACCGCGCCGACACCCTGCTGGGTGCCGTGCAGATGAACATGCTCGAGCTGCACACCTGGAACGCTACCGACAAGGACTTCGACAAGCCCGACCGCTTCGTCCTCGACCTGGACCCGGACCCGGCACTGCCGTGGAAAGCCATGCTCGAAGCCACCCAGCTGGCCCTGACCTTGCTGGATGAACTGGGGCTGAAGGTGTTTATCAAGACCAGTGGCGGCAAAGGCATGCACCTGGTCGTGCCCCTGACCCGGCGGGCCAGCTGGGATGAGGTCAAGGCGTTCAGCCACGCCATAGTCGATTACCTGGCCAGGCTGTTCCCAGACAGGCTCAGTGCCGTGTCCGGGCCCAAGAACCGAATCGGGCGCATCTTCATCGACTATCTGCGTAACGGCAAGGGTGCTACCACCGCCTGCGCGTATACCCTGCGCGCCCGCGAAGGCCTGCCGGTATCCGTGCCGATCTGGCGTGAGGAACTGCCGCAGCTCAAGGGCGCCAACCAGTGGAACATCGGCAACGTGCTTGAGCGCCTGGGCGATGTGGACGACCCGTGGGCGGAATATGGCAAGACAAGGCAATCGATCACCGTGGCCATGCGCAAGCAGCTGGGGCTGGCCTGATGACGGCTTGCCTGCAGCGCTGCGCCCGCAGAGCCTCACCAAGGAGCCGAGCCCATGAGCATCGTCCAGGATTTTGACCTGACCAACCTCGATCGCCTGCTGCGTGCCTTCGGCGAGCGGCAGCAACCGCTCAACCTGGATACCCAGTTGCCGCAACTGATCCAGGCACTGCAAGCCGACCACCTCGACCTCCTGCCCCTGCCCGGTCAGGGCAACACGCTACGGCGTTGGCAAACACTGGCCCGGGTGGCAGGCTGTGACCTGGCCTTGGCCAAGTTGTACGAGGGCCACACGGACGCGTTGGCGATCCTTGCCGAATGCGCGGCTGCACACCACGCCGCCGAGGGTATATGGGGCGTGTGGGCCGCCGAACCGCCGGATGCCCGCGCCCGCATCGTGGCCCGTGATGGCGACCAGGTCCGCCTGGAGGGGCGCAAGGCCTGGTGCTCGGGCGCACTGCAGATCGACCGGGCGCTGGTCACGGCCTGGGACCAGCACGACCAGCCCCAGCTGGTGGCCATCGAACTGTCCCATCCCAGCCAGGGCCTTGCCATAGACCGCTGGCAGGCCATTGGTATGGCCACCACCGCCAGTGTCGAAGTTGAATTCAACCAAACCCCTGGCATCGCCATTGGCCGTCCCGGGCAATACCTGTCACGCCCTGGGTTCTGGCATGGCGGTGCCGGCATTGCGGCATGCTGGTACGGCGCCGCCGAAGCCTTGGCCGACTACCTGCGTGAACACTGCCGCAACCCCCGCCCCGACCCACACGCCGATGCTCACCTGGGTGCGGTCGATGCCGCCTTGTACGGCGCCAGGGCGGCACTGCGCGAATGCGCGGCGTGGATCGACCACCAACCAGGCGCAGACGCCAGCTTCGAAGTGCGGCGCACCCGCGCCCAGGTGGAACAGGCGGTGGAACAGGTGATCCACCACGTTGGCCGGGCGCTGGGCGCTACGCCTTTCTGCCGCGACAACCACTTTGCCCGGCTGAGCGCGGACTTGCCGGTGTTCCTGCGCCAGAGCCACGCCGAGCGCGACCTGGCGGCGCTCGGTGAGCAGTTGGCACAACAGCCGGCGGGAGTCTGGCAGCTATGAGCGAGAACCTGATCCAGGCGAACAGCGGTACGCCGTGGGCGGCCTGGCAGCAGGCTGCGCACCTGGCCAGGGCCACCTGGGTCACTCCGCAGCAGCTGTGCCCGCCGGGCCGTCGCCTGGTACTGCTGGCTCCGCACCCCGATGACGAGATCCTCATGGCCGGTGGGTTGTTGGCGGGCTTCCATGGCCGGGAAGACGACCTAGTGCTGATCTCCGCCACCGATGGTGAAGCCAGCCACCCAGGCTCGACCCACTGGAGCGAGCACCGCCTGCGCCGGCAAAGGCCGCTGGAGAGCCGCCATGCGCTGCAACAGCTTGACCTCGACCTCGGCCGCCTGGACTGGCGGCGGCTTCACCTCAAGGATGGCGCGTTGCCACGTGACGAGGCATTTCTGCTCAACCACCTGAGCCAGTTGCTTCGGCCTGACGACCTGCTGATGGCAACCTGGAGCGGCGATGGCCACTGTGACCACGAGGCAGTGGGCCGGGCTGCGGCGCAGGCAGCACGGGTGCGCAAGGTGCAATGCCTGGAGGTCCCCGTGTGGGCCTGGCACTGGGCGCGACCGGACGACCCGCGCCTGCCTTGGCCAAGGGCTCACCGCATCCAGCTGGACGAGGCCAGCCTGGCCCGCAAGCGCAAGGCCCTGGCCGCCCATGTCAGCCAGCTGGAGCCGGATGGCCAGCGCCCGCCCGTACTGCCGCCGAATTTGCTGGATTGCCTGCTGCAACCTTTCGAACTGGTGTTCCTGTAAATGGAGTTGTCATGAGCCTCGACCCACAGTATTTCGCCGACCTGTACGCCAGCAGTGAAGACCCTTGGGCCTTTCGCACGCGCTGGTACGAAAAGCGCAAGCGCGAGCTGGTCATGGCCAGCCTGCCGCGCCAGTGCTACCAGCGCGTGTTCGAACCGGCTTGCGCCAATGGCGAGCTCAGCGCCTTGCTGGCCGAGCGTTGTGCCGACCTGTTGTGCCAGGACCTTGACCCTACTGCGGTAGCGCTGGCCGGTGAACGCTTGGCTGAGCTGAGCAATGTCTCGGTGGAGCTGGCGCGGCTGCCGGCGGACTGGCCGCGTGGGCATTTCGACCTGATCGTGTTGAGCGAAGTGGGTTACTACCTGGACCCGACCGACTGGTTGCAGGTGATCGAACAGTCGGTGGCCAGCCTGACCTACGACGGCGGGCTGCTGGCCTGCCACTGGAAGCATCCCATCGCCGGCTGCCCGCAGGACGGGCGTGAAGTGCACCGCATGCTGGCGCGGCACCTTCCGCTGTATCTGCAGTTCCAGCATGACGAGGCGGACTTCCTACTGGAGTACTGGTCCGCTCAGCCCAGCGTGGTCGACCTGGACGAGACCTGCCCATGATTGGGGTGGTCATTCCGGCGCACAACGAGGCCCGACACCTGGGGCGGTGTCTGCGCGCAATGCAGGCTGCCGCCCTTCAGGCTCGGCAGTCGGGGCATCGGGTCGAGGTACTGGTGGTACTGGACCGCTGCAGTGATGGCAGTGCCGCCGTGGCAAGGCGCTTCGGTGTACAGATGCTGGCGGTGGATGCCGGCAATGTAGGCTTTGCCCGCCGGGTGGGCGCGGCATACATGGCCGAGCGCGGCGCGAAATGGCTGGCGTTCACCGATGCCGACAGCCGTGTGCCGGAACATTGGCTGCTTTCTCAACTGGCCTGTGATGCCGAGGTCGTATGCGGCACGGTGCATGTCGAGCACTGGCAACCCTGGCAGAGAGCCGCCTTGCGCAAGCTGTACCACAGCCGTTACCAGGCGCGTGAGGGGCATCGTCACGTGCACGGGGCCAATCTGGGGGTATGTACCGATGCCTACCACCGCGTAGGCGGCTTCCAGCCACTGGCGGCGCATGAGGATGTGCAACTGGTCAGCGCCCTGGAGGCCAGTGGTGCGCAGATCGTATGGACCGCCAGGCACAGCGTGGCCACCAGCAGCCGGCGCCACAGCCGCGCGCGCGAAGGGTTTGGTGATTATCTGGCGGGGTTGCAGACGCAGGTCTGATCCTGGTTCGCAAGCGGCGGGATCCCTGTGGGCGCACCTTGTGTCGCGAAAGGACTGCAAAGCAGCCCCAGCAATTTCAACTGTTGCGCATCAATCCTGGGGCCGCGTTGCGGCCCTTTCGCGGCACAAGGCCGCTCCCACAGGTACAGCGACAACTTCGAGAGCAACGCTGTACCTGTGGGAGCGGCTTTAGCCGCGAAGAATTCAACGCGGTGCATGGCACCGGCTGCGCCGGTGTTCGCGGCTAAAGCCGCTTGTATGGTGATACTCGAAGGGGTGGTGGGACGAAAAAGCCGAATCTGACTGTTCACAGCAGTACAG
>NZ_JBNRIJ010000035.1:0-29836 GCF_053557675.1 Pseudomonas sp. XP1
GTCGCGAAAGGGCTGCAAGGCAGCCCCAGGGGTTCAGCGCAAAGACATATATTGCTGGGGCTGCTTTGCAGCCCTTTCGCGACACAAGGCCGCTCCCACAATTGACCGCGTTCATCAACCCGACGAAGTGAACGCATCCCAGGCTGGCAAGATCGAGACCGCCAAAGTCATAATTGTTAATAGTTAAGTCCCAGGAGGTCTCATGCAAGATCTACGTCAGTTGCGCTACTTCGTAGCCGTCGCCGAATGCGAGAACGTCGGCCGGGCCGCCGAGCAGCTGCATATTTCCCAATCCCCCCTCAGCCGACAGATTGCTCAGCTGGAGGACAACCTTGGCCTGGCCCTGTTCGAACGGCGCAACCAGCGCCTGTACCTGACCAGGGACGGGCGCACCTTCCTGGCCGAAGCGCGTGGCCTGCTCAAGCATGCCGAGCGCCTGGAATCGCTGGGCAAGCGCCTGGGCCGTGGTGAGGAAGGCGGGCTGTGCATCGGTTACGTCAACCATGCCATCCATGCCGGCGTGCTGCCGGGCGCTGTGCGGGCGATTCGTGGCGAGCGTCCGAACATTCACATTGCGCTGTACAACATGACCCCCAACGAACAGTTCGAAGGCCTGCGTCAGCGCAGCCTGGACATTGCCCTGGTTTGCGAGCCGCCGCCAAAGAATGACCCCGACCTGAGCGGCCAGCCGGTGCTGGACGACCCATTGCTGCTCGCCATCCCGGCCACGCACCCGCTGGCCAGCAGGGCCGAGCTGACCCCCGCCGATCTGCACGAACAGGACTGGATCATCACCGGCGGCCAGCCCGACCAGGGCCACAAGCGTGACGATTTCATCGCCCGCTGTGGCGATGCCGGCTTCACCCCACGCCTGTCGCTGGAGGCCAACGACCCGCTGAGCGTGCTAGGCCTGGTGTCCGCCGGCCTGGGGCTGGCCATGGTGCAAAGCAGCCTGTCGGCCAGTGCCGGGCCGACCGTGGTGCTGCGCCAGCTGGACTGGTTCCAGCCCAGCGAGCAGTTGTGGGCGGTCTGGCACCAGGTCGATTTGAGGCCGATCGTGGGCATTTTCCGCGAGCGCGTACTGGCATTGGCCGAGCAAGGGTTTGATAAGTCAATCCAGGTCTGAACTCAGTCGAATTGCGTCTTTTACAGTCTTACTGCGCTTCACTAGGATGGCTCCTATCGATGCAACTCACCCCACAGGAGCCATTCCATGAACATCGACCTCGGCGGACGCACCGCCATCATCAGCGGCTCGACCGGCGGTATTGGCCTGGCTATCGCCCGCGGCCTGGCCCGCGCCAACGCTGACGTAGTCATTGCCGGCCGCAGCCAGAAGTCGCTGGATGCCGCCCTGGCCGAACTGCGCGAACAAGGCGGCCGTGGGCAGATCCACGGCGTGGTTGCCGACCTGGGCACCGCCGCCGGTGCCGAAACCCTGTTCGCCGCCCACCCACGGGCCGACATCCTGGTCAACAACCTGGGCATCTACGACGATGTCGACTTCTTCGAAGTGGCCGACAGCGAGTGGACGCGGTTCTACGACACCAACGTGCTGAGCGGCGTGCGCCTGGCCCGCCTCTATGCCCCGGGCATGGTGGAGAACGGTTGGGGGCGGATCCTGTTCATCTCCTCGGAGTCGGGCATCGCCATCCCTGCCGACATGATCAACTACGGCGTCACCAAGGCTGCCAACCTGGCGGTATCCCATGGCCTGGCCAAGCGCCTGGCTGGCACCGGGGTAACCGTGAACGCAGTGCTGCCCGGCCCCACACTGACCGACGGCGTGGCCGCGCTGGTGGCTGATGCAGCCCAGGCGTCCGGGCGCAGCATTCGTGAAGAAGCCGACAACTTCGTGCGCACCGCACGGCCGAGCTCGATCATCCAGCGTGCCGCCGATGTCGACGAAGTCGCCCACCTGGCGGTGTACCTGGCCTCCCCTTACTCGTCCGCCACCACCGGTGCAGCGCTGCGGGTCGACGGTGGTGTGGTCGACAGCCTGGCTATCTGAGTTCAACCTGGGGGCTGCTCTGCAGCCCATCGCGACACAAGGCCGCTCCTACAGGGGAACGCGTAACCCTTGTAGGAGCGGCCTTGTGTCGCGATGGGCCGCAAAGCGGCCCCAGACTTTTGCCCTGAAATCAAAACACCTTGCCCTCACCGCACCTGTTTCCCCCGCCCGATCCCCGCTAGCCTGCCGCCCACACCCGTCTCGAGAGGACCCGCACCATGCCAACCGATCATCAAGCCTGGGCCTGGACCCCGAACGCCGGCCTCGATGGCCTGCAACTGCTGCGTAAACCCCTGCCACAACCCGGCCCCGGCGAGGTGCTGGTGGCCAACCGTGCCATTGCCCTCAACCCGGTGGACTGGAAAATCTGCGAATGGGGCCACCCTGCCTGGCAGCAAGGCACGGTCCCGGGTGTGGATGGCGCCGGTGTGGTAGTCGCCGTTGGCGCAGGCGTCGACCTGCCGTTGGGCAGCCGCGTTGCCTACCACCAGTCGCTGGCGCGGGACGGCAGCTTTGCCCAGCACTGCCTGCTCGATGCCAGCCTGGTGATGCATATCCCCAGTGCGCTCGGCGACACCGCCGCGGCCGCTGTGCCCTGCCCCGCCCTGACCGCCTGGCAGGCCTTGGCCAAGGTACCCGAAGGTGCCAGCCGCGACGTGCTGGTGATCGGCGCCGGTGGCGCAGTGGGCTTCTACCTCGCACAACTGGCCGCGCAGCGTGGCCTGCGCGTGTGGGCCAGTGCCGGCCGACGCCACCACGCCACGCTCAAGGCCCTTGGTGTGAGCGGGGTGTTCGACTACCACGACGCCGATTGGCAGAACCAACTGCAGGCCGCCCTGGGCGAGCGCCCGCTGCATGCCCTGTTCGACACCGTCAGCGGCGCCCATGCCGGCAGCCTTGCTCACCTGCTCGGTTACAACGGCCACCTGGTGTGCATCCAGGACCGCCAGGAAACCGCGCCAACGCCGGCCTTCGGCACGGCGATCTCGCTGCATGAAGTGGCGCTCAACAGCATTCATGCCCATGGCCAATTGGCTGACCGCCAAGCCCTGCGCGTAGCTGGTGAACGCCTGTTGCAGGCCGTCGCCGATGGCAGCCTGATCGCGCCACAACGCCGCGAGTTCGCTTTCTCGGCATTGCCCCAGGCTCTGCGGCAGTTGAAAGAGGGCCAAGGCGCAGGCAAATGGGTGACGCGCCTCGACTGAACGCCCTGTGCGAAAACTTGGATCCCATTCTGCTACAAGGTATGCTGGGCAATAGCTAAACGCCACTGCTCAGGCAGGCCTCGTGCCTGTCTTCAAGGACGAGCCCTTTGCCCAGCCACCCTACCCGTCACACCATCGCCCGCCAGTGGCAACTGCTCAAGCTGCTGCCCGGCCGTCACCCAGGGATGAGTTCCACCCAGTTGCAGGCCGCCCTGACAGCCGTGGGCCATATCACCAGCAAACGCACCGTCGAACGCGACCTGGTGGAGCTTGCGGCGCTGTTCCCGGTGCAGTGCAACAGCAAAGGCATGCCCTACGGCTGGTACTGGCAACCGGGCCTGAACCTGCGTGAAGCGCAGCAGTTGCAACCTGATGCGCTCACCCCCTCGGAACAGGTCGTGCTGCACGCGTGGGTCGATGATGCCCTGGCCCGGCGCCTGGAAGCGTCGCCACTGTCGGCAGACATGCAACTGACGCTGCAAGCGGACGGTGGCGCCACCCTGCTAGCCACCGTCGACGACAACCGCGCGTTGATGGGCTGGCTACTTTCCCAGGCCGGCTCGATCTGCGTGCAGGCGCCCCAGGCACTGCGCCAGGCCATGCTCGAGCAGTTGCGCCAGAGCCTGGCGCTGCACGAGGATGGTTGTTGACCGGCAAGCAAAAGTCATTGTCCCCCGGGCCGCTTTTTCCCACAGGTGGCCCTGCGCAGAATCAGCTCCTGACAACGCCTCACTATCAGGAGTACCCGATGAAACGCTTCAAGCCCCTGCTGCTTGCCGTCGCCCTGGCGTCCACTGCCCAGGCCACCCTGGCCGCCGACTGGCAGACCTCGCCCTACGGCAAACAGGATGAAATCGGCGCCGCCAACCTGCTCACCCCCGACGTGGTCAAACAGGCGGTTGGCCTGGTCAAGACCGGCAAGACCTACCCGCTGGCCGTACCGGTTAGCAAAGACCTGCCAGCCTTCCGCCACCGCAGCTTCCACCTGTACAACATCCAGCCTGGCGAGCAGGCCGGCCAGACCCTGGGCCGCAACAAGTTCAGCTTCAACGATGAATTGGTCAACGGCTGGACCGGCGTCGGCACCCAGCTCAACGGCATCGGCCACATCGGTATCGACAATGTCTACTACAACGGCAACAAAGCTGCCGACTTCGTCACTGTCGAAGGCGTGACCAAGCTGGGCGTGGAAAAAGTACCACCCATGGTCACCCGCGGCGTGGTGCTGGACATGACCGCTCACTACGGCAAGGCCATCGTGCCGGGCGGCACCTCGTTCACCGTCGACGACATCAAGGCCGTACTGAAGAAGCAAGGCATTACCCTGCGCAAGGGTGACGTGGTGCTGTTCAACACCGGTTGGCTGGAACTGATCGGCAAGGACAACCAGCAGTTCCTCGCCACCGAACCGGGCATCGACCTGCCGGCGGCCGAGTGGCTGGCGGACCAGGGTATTGTTGCCTTTGGTGGCGATACCTGGGCGTCGGAGGTGTACCCGAACCCGACCGGTGAAGAGTTCCCGGTCAACCAGTTCATGCTTGCCAAGCGCGGCATCTACAACCTGGAACTGATCGACACCCGCGCGCTGGTGAAGGACAAGGCGTTCGAGTTCCTGTTCGTGCTGGGCCAGCCGCTGTACAAGGGCTCGACCCAGGTGAACATCAACCCCGTGGCGATTCACTGATCGATTTCGATCCTGGGGCTGCTTTGCAGCCCCATCTTCAGAACGTACCGGGGAACGCCCCGCCATCGATCAACAGGTTTTGCCCAGTGATGTACCCGGCATGTGCACTGCACAGGAACGCGCAGTAAGCGCCGAACTCGCCGGCATTGCCAAAGCGCGCCGCCGGGATGGCCTTGCGCCGCGCCTGGGTGGTGGCTTCCACATCCCCACCTGCCGCCTTCAAGGTCTTCTGCAGGCGCGCTGTGTCGAACGCCCCAGGCAGCAGATTATTCAGCGTGACGTTGCTGCCCGCCAGGCGCTGCTGACGTGCCAGGCCGGCGATGAAGCCGGTCAGGCCACTGCGTGCACCATTGGACAAACCAAGAATATCGATCGGCGCCTTCACCGCACCGGAGGTGATGTTCACCACCCGGCCGAACCCGCGCTCGGCCATGCCATCGACCACCGCCTTGATCAGCTCGATGGGGGTAAGCATGTTGGCGTCCAGTGCCTTCAGCCAGTCCTCGCGGCCCCAGTCACGGAAGTCGCCCGGCGGCGGGCCACCGGCATTGTTGACCAGGATATCCACCTGCGGGCAGGCTGCCAGCAGCGCCTGGCGCACCTCGGCGTCGGCGACATCACCCGCCACGGTGCGCACCTCGATGCCCGGGCAGGCCGCGCGCAACTCGGCGGCGGTCTGCTCCAGGGTGGCCTGGGTACGGGCATTGATGACCAGGTTGACGCCTTCCTTGCCCAACGCCTCGGCGCAGCCTTTGCCCAGGCCCTGGCTGGCCGCGCAGACGATGGCCCAGCGGCCGGTAATGCCTAGATCCATTGGGTTGCTCCTTGATGCAATGCAGTTACAGGGTCACTGGATCGGCGAAAACGCGGCAGGCATCAACAGCTTCGATTCCATCCGCACCAGCATCGGGAAGGCCACGGGGATGAAGCGCTCCAGCCAGTCCGCATCGCGGTACAGGGCGGCGCGGCGCTCGATGCGGTCGTCAAGGCTCTCGTAGGCCCAGATGTGCACCACCTGGTTCAGTTCGCCAATCTCGGTGTACCACCAGCCCACCAGCTTGGCGTAGCGCGAGATCACCGGCAAGCCTTCCTTTTCGAAGTGCTCCAGGTATTGCTTCATCTTGCCGATGTGCAGGGTGTAGGTACGCATTTCATAGAACATGGTCGTGGTTCCGCCAAAGGTTCAGAGGTTGCCGTGGTAGGCGTCGGTGATCAGGCGCTCGACATCGCGTGCGGTGGTCAGGCGTGGGTTGACCAGCACGTTGCCGCTGCGCATCGAGTCGCTGACCATTTGCGGCAGGAACTCCAGGTCCACGCCGAGTTCACGGATGGTCGCGGGAATGCCGATGGCCTGGTTCAGGGCCACCACCGCGTCCACCGTGCGTGCCGCGGCCTGTTCCACGTTGAGCCCGGTCACATCGGCGCCCAGTGCAATGGCGATGTCACGGAAGCGCTCCGGGCAGGCCGGCAGGTTGAACTTGATCACGTAAGGCAGCAGGGCGGCGTTGGCGATGCCATGGGGGATGTTGAACACCCCGCCGAAGGTGTGGGAAATGGCATGCACGTTGCCCAGCTTGGATTGCGAGAACGCCACCCCGGCCAGGAACGAACCCAGCAGCATCTGTTCGCGGGCGGCCATGTCGGTGCCGACGAAGTAGGTTTTTTCCAGGCTGCCGGCAATCATGCGAATGGCCTGCAGGGCCATGGCCTGGCTGATCGGGTTGGCCTGGCGCGACACATACGACTCGATGGCATGGGTCAGGGCATCCATGCCGGTGGCAGCGGTGATGGCCGCAGGCAGCTTCAGGGTCAGTGCCGGGTCGAGGATGGCCAGGCGCGGGAACAGCCGCGGGCTGACGATCACCGTCTTGAACAGCGTGCGCTTGTTGGTGAACACGGTCGACGCCGTGCATTCGCTGCCGGTACCGGAGGTGGTCGGGATGGCGAAGATCGGCAGCGGCGGCTGGGGCAGTTTGTCGTAGCCCTCGTAGTCGAGGATGTTGCCAGGGTTGGTGGCCATCGCCGCCACGCCCTTGGCGGTGTCGATGCTGCTGCCGCCGCCCACGCCGATCACGGCGGTGCAGTTGCGCGCTTTGAGCAGCGCCACGGCAGCGTCGAGCACGTCGGTGCTGGGGTTGGCTTCAACGGCAGAGAACAGCTGGTAGTCGATGCCCGCCTGCTCCAGCGAGGCAAAGAAGCCGGCCAGAATGCCAGCGTCGATCAGGCCCTGGTCGGTGACCACCAACAGGGTACCGTCCACGTACGGCTTGAGCAGCGCACCGGCCTGGTCGGCCAGGCCCGCGCCACATTTGGCAATGGTGGGGAAATGGAACTGGAATTGGCTCATGAGGGGTCCTCAGGCAACTGCGTTGTTCTTGTAGTGCCCGCCGTGACGCTGGCGGGCCGTGCCGGGGCAATCTAGAGCGCGGGCCAGGGCCGCCGATAATGAAAAGAGCTGATCCGCCAATAACCGCTGCTTATCCCCTGCCCGGGTAATAAGCAGGCGTTATTGGCGGATCAGCTCTTTTCATTACCTGCAATGCCGGCAGCGCTCCAACAATCGGCCTGCGTAGTTGCTACGCCTCCCGATAATCACAACAACGAGCTCCTGCGATGAAGACCATCCCCTCCCCGGCCGACCTGGCGCTGCCCGCTGCGGCCCCGATGACCACGGTGCGCTGGCGCATCTTCCTGATCCTGTTGCTGCTGACCGCAATCAACTACATCGACCGCGCCTCGCTGTCGGTTGCGCTGCCGCTGATCGCCCCCGAATTCAACCTGACGCCGGCCATGGAAGGGCTGATGCTCAGTGCGTTCTTCTGGTCCTATGCCTTGATGCAAATCCCTGGCGGCATGCTGCTGGACCGCTTCCACACCCGCGGCATCATTGGCGCGGCAACCGTGGCCTGGGGCCTGTTCCAGGCACTGGGCGCGGCCTCGCACAACTGGCTGGTACTGCTGCTGACACGCATCGGCCTGGGCGTGGCCGAGTCGCCGATCATGCCCGCCGGGGCCAAGCTCAATGGCGCCTGGCTGACGCCTAACGAACGTGGCCGTGGCGCGGTGCTGGTGGATGGCGGCGCACCGCTGGGCAGCGCCCTGGGTGCGATCCTGATTTCCGGGCTGATTGCCTGGCTGGGCTCGTGGCGATGGGCCTTCGTGGTGGCCGGGGTCGGCACCGTATTGGCCGGCATTCTGGCGTGGAAGTACATCCGCAACCACCCCAGCGAGCACCCGGGGGTGAACGAGGCCGAGCTGCGCCACATCACCGAAGGCAACGCCAGCGCCCATGCCGCGGCAGCCAAGGCCAGCCTGCCGCTGCGCGAATTGCTCAAGGACCGTTCGATCTTTGCCATGTTCGCCGGCTACAGCTGCATCCTGGCAGTGTTCTATGGCCTGCTGACCTGGATGCCGAGCTACCTGCACAAGGCCCACGGCCTGAACATCTCGGCCATGGGCGGGGCGACCTTCCTGATCTTCATGTGCGGGTTTGTCGGCGAACTGATCGGTGGCTGGATCGGTGACCGCTGGCGGGCCAGCGGTGCCTCGCCGAACCTGGTGATGCGCACCCTGTTCAGCGGCTCGGCGCTGGTGGCGGCGCTGTGCATCCTGGCGGCAGCCTATGTGGGCGAGACCGTCGCGGTGATCAGCCTGCTGTGCGTGGCGATGTTCTTCATCCGTTGGTGCGGGATGTACTGGTGCCTGCCGGCGATCATCGGCGGGCCGTCGCGCACCGGCGTGCTGGGTGGCACCATGAATTTCTGCGGCAACATGGCCGGGGTGCTGGTGCCGATCGTGATCGGGCTGATCGTACAGTTCACCGGGGACTACTTCTTTGCGCTGATCTTCTTTGTGGCGGCTGCGGTGTTGATTGCGGTGTTTTCCAGCTTGATCGATTACCGCGAGCGGCAGTTCTGAGATACAGCCGGTTGGGGCTGCTTTGCAGCCCATCGCCGGCAAGCCGGCTCCCACACCGGTCGAGCTGCTTTCAAGGTTTTTGCAGTACCTGTGGGAGCTGGCTTGCCGGCGATAAGGCCAGGACAGGCAGCGCGAGACAATTGCTCCAACAGGGAGCCGCAACAGGGCTCAACCGGCCTTAAGCTCCTCCACCAGCAACCGCGCCGCCGGCGACAGCGGCGCTGCTACTCGGTGCACGATCCCGAACGGCTCGCTCAGCGCCCGCAGTTGCACTGCCAGCGACACCAGCAACCCGCGCTGCTCGGCAAAGGCCGCCACGGCGCTGGGGATCACCGCCACCAGCGTCGGGTCGTCTTCCAGCAGCATGAAGGTGGCGAAGGTGGAGAAGGTTTCCAGCGGGTAGC
This sequence comes from Pseudomonas sp. XP1, assembly GCF_053557675.1. Taxonomy (NCBI): domain Bacteria; kingdom Pseudomonadati; phylum Pseudomonadota; class Gammaproteobacteria; order Pseudomonadales; family Pseudomonadaceae; genus Pseudomonas; species Pseudomonas sp. XP1. The sequence goes on from NZ_JBNRIJ010000035.1 coordinate 9,223, forward strand.
GTGGCACCTCCACCCCCGCCTCGCTCAATTCACGCTCCAGCGCCTGGCGCATGGGCATGTTGGCCGGGTAGACGATCCAACGGTACTGGCTCAGGTCGCCAACTTCCAGCGCCGCCGCCCCGGCCAGCGGGTGCTGCGGGTGCGCGACCACCGCCAGCGGCTCCTGGGCCAGTTCGACAAAGGCGTAGTCCGCCGCATTGCGGCCCAACCCTGGCCGGCAGATGGCCAGGTCCAGGCGCCCTTCATCAAGCTGGGCCAGCAGGTTGGCACTGGTGTTCTCGGCGATCTCCACCGCCAGTTGCGGCTGCTTGCGGCGCAACCGCCCGAGGGCTCCGACCAGGGTCGGCATGGCACCCATGATGCTACCCACCGCCAGCCGCCCACCCTGGCCCTGGACAATGCCCAGCACCTCCTCGCGCAAATGCCCCAGGTCGCTGTGGATCAAGCGCGCATAACGCACCACGCAACGGCCTACGTCATTGGCCACCAGGCCGCTGGGCAGGCGCTGGAACAACGGCACACCCAGCACCTCCTCCACCTCGCGCAAGGCCTTGGTAGCCCCGGGCTGGGAAATCGCCATGGCCTCCGCCGCCTTGTGCAGGGAGCCGCAACGGTCCAGTTCGATGAGCAGGCGCAACTGACGCAGGCGCAGGCGGGAAAAAATGGAATCCAGGGAGGGGATCATCGGGCAGGCTCGGCATGGGTCTTGTAATGCCGAGCACTATAGAGGGTTGTCAACGGGCGATTGTTGAGTTTGCGGCAAATGACCTTTGCCCTGAAGACACGCCCGGCAAGCTCACGCCACGCGGCGGCGCGACAGGCAGGCATACCCCAGGCCCAGCACGCTGGCCGCCAATACGCCCAGCAACACCATCAGCTCGCGGCTGTAACGGGCCACCCAGGCCGGGAAACCGATGACTTCGCGGTACACCTGGATGTCAGCCTTGCCATCGGCGTGACTGATGCTGACCCCGCCCTGACGGATCTGCGAGTAGTCCGCATCGAAATACACCCATACCTTGCACGCGCCACCCGGCTCGATGACGGGGATGTCCGCTTGCATGGTGGAGGTTTCCAGGATGGTGTCATTGCCAGCTGCATCGCGCACCTGCACCAGGCCTTTCGCCGGCAGGCGGATTTTCACCTGGCGCACCTGCGCATCACCGCTGTTGCGCAGCTCGATGAGCAGGCCGGTACGGTGGTCGACCAGCCCGGCCTCGAAGGGCTTGGCGAACAGTTGGGCATACGGCGCCTGGGCCATTTCGATCAGCCGCTCGACCTGATCGTGGCTCAGCCCACCCTCGCTGATGGAATTGATACGCCCCTGCAACTGCTCGTACTTGAGCTGCTCGCTGGCCTTGCTGATGCGTTCGCTGAACTGGCTGGGATAGGTGAGGTAGGCATAGGTCAGCGATGCCTCCAGGCGCGGGTTGCCCCTGAGCACCCCATAGGCGGCCAGCAGGACCATCAGGCCAAGCAGCACGGCTACGAGGAGTTTCCCCACCTTGTCCCAGCTCAATGCGAACTTCCTTCTGTCGTGATACAGACGATTCAAACCGACCAAGGGTGCCAAGTTCAAGGCCCCCAGGCAAGCCTGACTAAGGCTCCTGCTCGCCCCCCCGAGCCTGGCGCAACTGCTGCAACTGGCCGTCGATCAGCGCCTTGGCCATGCCTGCCAGGTAATACGTGGCCTGCATCATCGCCTTGCGGTCACCGGGCCGGTCGATGGCTTTGCGGGTGAGTTCGGTAATGCAGCCCATGATGCTCGAGGCCTCCATCAGCGCCGTACGCATTGGCAGCTGCGCGTTCATCTGCACCAGTTCGGCGCCGCCGTTGCCAAAACGGCCCGCTGCACGCACGACATTGAGGTTGCTGCTTTCTTTCGGAGTGTCTTTGTCCATGTCCATTCCTCGGGGTTACGAGCGTGCCGAGACTAGGGCGCTGCCTGCCCCGCCACAATAACCTTGGGGGTGGAAAGGCTTACTTTCAGAAATGGACTACAAGAACCCTACAAAGGGGATGCTCCGTCACCACTCAGGCTCTTGACCGGCAACCCGGCAGTGACGGACGATCGGTGTCCCCCCACAAGGATGAACACCATGCTACGGATACTGGGTAGAGCCTCCTCCATCAATGTACGAAAAGTTCTGTGGGCGTGCGCCGAGTTCGAGGTCCCGTTCGAGCGCGAAGACTGGGGGGCGGGCTTCAAGCCCACGGACAGCGCCGAGTTCCTTGCGTTGAACCCCAATGCCATGATCCCGGTGATCCAGGATGGCGACTTCACCCTGTGGGAATCCAACAGCATCATCCGCTACCTGGCCACGCGTTATGGCGCCACCGGGTTCTACCCGGGCGAGGCGCAGGCGCGGGCCAGGATCGACCAGTGGATCGACTGGCAGGCCTCGGACCTCAACCGTTCGTGGAGCTACGCGTTCATGTCGCTGGTCAGGCACTCGCCCGCCCACCAGGACCCACAGGCCCTGGCCGCCGGCTGCGCGGACTGGGCGCGCTACATGCGCATTCTCGACCGCCAGCTGGCAAACACCGGTGCCTACGTGGCTGGTAGCCAGTTCACCTTAGCGGACATCCCCATTGGCCTGTCGGTCAACCGCTGGTTCGAAACGCCATTCGAGCACCCGCACCTGCCGGCAGTGCGCGATTATTACGAGCGGCTTAGCGAGCGCCCGGCCTATCATCTGCATGGCCGTAACGGTACGCCGTGACGGGCAAAACTGCGGGGCTGCCTGGCAGCCCCCGAAGTCTCCACCTGTTAAACAGCAACCTGACTCGCCGCAGCCCCCGCCCGCCCCCGCCAGGCGAACAGCAGCACCATCACCAGGCCCAAAGCCGCCATCGCCGCACCCGCCAGGGAAACCGCCGAATACCCCAGCCCGGCGTTGATCACTGCCCCACCCAGCGCCGCACCAATTGCATTCCCCAGGTTGAACGCCCCGATGTTCACCGCCGACGCCAGGTTGGGCGCATCCTTGGCCGCCTCCATCACCCGCATCTGCAGTGGCGGCACCAGGGCAAAGCTGGCAGCGCCCCACACCAGGACCGCCAACGCAGTCGCCAGCGGCCAGTCCATCACCAGCGGGAACACCAGCAACACCGCAATCAGCACGGCCAGCGACAGCATCAGGGTACGGTCGATCGAACGGTCCGCCGCCTTGCCGCCCCACACGTTACCCAAGGTCAGGCCGACACCGAACAACACCAGCATGGCCGTGACGAAGGTGGTGGACGCTGCCGCCTCACTCTGCAGGATCGGCGCGATGTAGGTGAATACCGTGAACATCGCACTGGAGCCCACCACAGTCAGCAGCAATGCCGCCAGCACCGGCCCGCGGCCCAGCACGCGGATTTCGGCCATGGCCCCGCCGCCCTTGGGCGACGGCACGTTGGGCAGTGCGTACCAGAGGGTGGTCATTGCTACCAGGCCGAGCCCGGCGATGCCCCAGAATGCCGTGCGCCACCCCAGCATTTCACCGAACCAGGTCGCCAGCGGCACACCGCCGATGGTGGCAAGGGTCAACCCCATGAACATGGCGGCCACGGCCCCGGCGCGCTTCTCGGGCGGCACCACGCTGGCCGCGACGATCGAGCCGATGCCGAAGAACGCACCGTGGTTCAGCGAGGTGACCACGCGGGCAACCAGCAGGCTGGCGTAGTCGCTGGCCAAGGCCGACATCAGGTTGCCGAGGGTGAAGATGGCCATCAGCCCGATCAGCAGGTAACGCCGCGGGATCTTCACCGTGGCCAGGGTCATCAGCGGCGCACCGATCAGCACACCGATCGCATAGGCACTGACCAACAACCCGGCAGCGGGGATGGAGACGCCAAGGTCGGTGGCGATGCTGGGCAGCATGCCCATGGGGGCGAACTCGGTGACCCCGATGCCGAAGGCACCGATGGCGAGTGCGACAAGAGGTGGATTGATACGCATGGCAAGCTCCTTATCTGTGCTGCAAATGCTACGATCCGAAGCCAAGCCGCACTAGACTGCATTTTTGCGAACCACCTTTGCTGAAGAGGCACAAATGGACTTCAGTGGAAGATCCGGCGAGATGGAAATATTTACCAAGGTGGCCCAGGAGGGCAGCCTGTCCGCCGCCGCCCGGGCACTGGGCCTGACACCTTCGGCGGTGAGCCGCATCCTGGCGCGCACCGAACAGCGCCTGGGCACCCGCCTGCTGCTGCGCACCACCCGAGCGATCACCCTCACGCCCGAGGGCGAAGCGTACCTGCGCGGTGCACGGCGGGTGCTGGCCGACATGCTCGAAGTGGAAGAGGCCATCACCGACCAGGGCGTGCCACGCGGGCGCTTGCGGGTCAGCGCAGCGCTGGGCCATGGCCGCTTGACCGTGGTACCGCTGCTGGCAGCGTTCAGCGCGCGCTACCCGCAGGTGCTGGTCGACCTTACCCTCAGCGACGAAGTGGCCGACATTCTCGGCGGCCAGGCCGACGTGGCGCTGCGCTTCGGCCACCTGGCGGACAGTTCGTTGAGCGCTCGTGCCATTGGCGAAACCGGCCAGGTGATCGTCGCCTCGCCCGAGTACCTGGCGCGCTGCGGTACGCCGCTTGTGCCAGAGGACCTGGCCCGGCACAACTGCCTGCGCTTCAACTTCCGCCGCGCCGCGCCCGACTGGCCGTTCCGCCGCGACGGGCAGGTCTTTTCATTGAAGGTGACGGGCAACATCGAATGCAGCAGCGGCGAGGCCCTGGCGCAGTTGGCCAGGCTCGGCGCCGGCGTGGCGCGCATCGGTACCTTTACCGTGGCCGACGACCTGGCCAACGGGCAGCTGGTGCCGTTGCTGGAGGCGTACAACCCGGGTGATCGCGAGCCGATCCATGCGGTGTTCGTCGGCGGCCCGGCGATGCCGGCGCGGGTGCGGGTGTTCGTGGATTTTCTGGTAGAACAACTGTCAGGCCGGAGCTGTCGCGCAGAGAACTGAATTCGCAAACGGTACGCGTACCCTGTGGGAGCGGCTTTGCCGCGAAGAATCCAACACAGTGTATGGCACCGGCTGCGCCGGTGTTCGCGGCTAAAGCCGCTCCCACAGGGGCCCTGCTAATTCAGTGAGTCCTGTGCAGTTCCATGAAAGCGGCATCCGCGAATCAGGCAGTACAATGCCGCATTCTTACGTTAGCCCCGCAAAGGACCGCCCATGCTTTACGTCGTCATGCTCGGAGGCCGCCACCCCGGCGCCAAGATCGAAGTTCACGATGTGGTGTTCGCCCTGGCCGACACCTTCGAACAGGCCTACCCGCAGTTGCGCCAGGCCTGGTTCGGCAGCCCGAAAGGTTTGCACATCGATTCGTGGCTGGAGGTGCATGGTGTCGACGGCCAGCGCATCGAACTGCGCCCGCACGCCCCCGCCCGCGGTGCGCTGCGCCTGTACTTCATCAACCTCGGTGGTTATGAACGCGAAGTGTTCGGCGAGGCCCACCGCTACCTGCTGGTCACCGCCCACAACAAGACCGAGGCCAAGGCCCTGGGCAAGCAACGCATGCAGGCGGACTGGCTGAAGCCGCATACCGATGCCTTGCTGGCTGTCGACGACTGCCTGGCGATCGACCAGGTAGCAGGCCAGTTCGTGCACCTGGTCGAAGGCGCACACGAGCCGGTGGTGGTGCGTAACGACTACATCCTGATCTGACGCCAACAGCGCCGCTAAGCGCGCGGTACACTTGCCTTCAGCTCACGCTCAGGAGTTGCTTCATGCCCTACCCCATCGAACAGAAACTGGTCATCGGCGTTGCTTCGAGTGCGCTGTTCGACCTCACCGTCTCGGACGACATCTACCAGACCCAGGGCGTCGAGGCTTACCGCCAGCACCAGCAGCAGAACCTGGACGAACCCTTCCCCAAAGGCGTGGCGTTCCCGTTCATCCGCCGCTTCCTGAGCATCAATCAGGCCTTCCCCGAGCAGTTGCCGGTGGAGGTGGTGCTGCTATCGCGCAACTCGCCGGAAACCGGCCTGCGGGTGTTTCGCTCGATCAGCCACTACCAGCTGGACATCACCCGCGCGGCGTTCATGTCGGGCCGCTCGCCCTACGAGTACATACCGGCGTTCAATGCCTCGCTGTTCCTCAGCGCCAACGAGGAAGATGTGCAGAAAGCCATCGACGCCAACTACCCGGCCGGGCGGGTGCTGCCGACACGCATCTACGATGACGAGATCGACACCGAACTGCGGGTGGCCTTCGACTTTGACGGGGTGATTGCCGATGACGAGGCCGAGCGCGTGTACAAGCGCGACGACAACCTGGACGATTTTCAGGAGCATGAACGCGTGCGCAAGGGCATCCCGCATTCGCCGGGGCCGTTGGCCGACCTGTACCGCAAGCTTTCGCTGATTCGCATGCTCGAGGACCGCACGTTGGCCGAAGACCCGGCGTACAAGCGCATCTTGCGGATTGCCATCGTGACGGCGCGCAATGCCCCTTCGCACGAGCGGGTAGTGACAACGTTGAAAGACTGGGGCGTTTCGCCGGACGAGTGCTTCTTTCTGGGCGGGATGGAAAAACCCAGGGTGCTGTCGATACTGAAGCCGCATGTGTTCTTTGATGACCAGCGCAGCCATTTGCAATCGCCGGCGGGGGATTTGCCGATGGTGCATGTACCGTTCGGGGTGGCGAATCGCGAGCGTTCGGCGGCGGACTCTGCGTTCGACGTACCCCACAGGTACAGCGTTGCTCCCGAGGTTGTCGCTGAACCTGTGGGAGCGGCCTTGTGTCGCGAAAGGGCCGCAAGGCGGCCCCAGGATTGACGCGCAACAGTTGAATTTGCCGGTGGCCTGCGAACCGGGGCCGCTGGTGAGTTCTTCTGGTACGCGCCTGGTGGCCGACGGCTGGATCGGCGAAGACCTGGAGGCAATCGACACCCTGCTGGTCGCCGGCACACCGCAGGCTGCCGAGCAATACCTGCGCCCCGGCATTCTCGACTGGCTGCGGCAACGCGCGGGCGCTTGCCGGCGTTACGGCTCGGTGTGCACGGGGGCGTTTGCACTGGCGGCTGCCGGGCTGCTGGATGACCGGCGTGTGACCACCCATTGGGCCGTGGCGCAGCCGCTGGCCGAGCGTTATCCGCGGGTGCAGGTGGATGCCGATGCCATTCAGGTGCATGACGGCAACCTGCGTACCGCTGCGGGGGTAACGGCCGGGCTGGACCTGGCACTGGCCCTGGTGGAGGAAGACCTGGGGCGAGATATTGCCAAGCTGGTTGCGGGGCACCTGGTCATGTACTTCAAGCGGCCTGGGGGGCAACTGCAGTTCAGCCGGCAAGGTGGGACATCACCGGTTGGGCGTTCGGCATTGCAGGGGTTGCAGCGTTACGTGGCCGCCAACCCTGCACTGGACCACGGGGTTGCCAGCCTGGCTGCGCGGGTTGGGCTGAGCCCGAGGCATTTTGCGCGGGTGTTTCAGGGTGATGTGGGGATGACCCCGGCCGCGTGGGTGGAGCTGGCGCGGGTGAATGCTGCGCGGGCGCGGCTGGAGGCTGGGCGAGAGGCACCGAAGCAGGTGGCGGCGCTGTGTGGGTTTGCCAATGCGGATACGTTGCGGCGGGCGTTCGTGAAGCATGTGGGGGTTACGCCGGCGGAGTATCGCAAGCGGTTTGGGCGGTCGGGGTGAGCTGAACCGAGGTGTGTGCGCTCGCGCCGGGTACGCTTTTGCGTCCCGGCCGAGGCTGTGCGCTCCATCGCAAGGTCAGCTTAGCGAGGGCCACCGCCCTGATGACCGCCAAAGCCACCGCCCCCACCGTGGCCACCGCCATGACCACCACCCGGCGGCATGAACATCCAGCAGCCTGACAAGGCCGATACCAGCGCCGCAACCAGGGCTGCGCGGAAAAGGTGTTTCGACTTCATTGCAACGCTCCACAAGGCTAGATCTGCTGCCGGCCGTTGGCCGGTTCGGCAGCGCGCGGATTCTAGAGCTGCGGAGTGATGGCACGGGGAAACTTTGCATATCTTTACAGTCGCACTGGCAATCAGGGAGGACCGTTGCCTGTGGTTGCGGCTTGCATGCCCTTAAAGCAGGCTAGCCCATCCGCCAATCATCGCCCGGCATGATACGCCGCATGAACTCATCGAACAGCGGCACCGTGAACGCCGTATCACAGGCCAGCCCCCACCAGCGTGACCTGCAACTGGCCTTGGGCACAGCGATGCAAAGCGGTGATCAACGCGGCCAACTGGTTTTCGGAACGAATCTCTCTTGATTCGGCAATGTCAGCAAAAGCGAGCCCCTGTGCACAGCACTTTTCTTGAGACACGACGCTGTCGCCACTAGCACTTCGAGGCTGTTGCTGGACACCTTTCACAACCAGAAGCAACAGTGAACCTTTGTGGCAGCAGTGGCTCAGTTGTGCAAAGCGCGCTTACCACTCCGACAAGGGATTGCCATGAGATCTGCCCCGTCCACCGCCCCTCCCCAGGTTCGCATCGAACGTGAACTGAGCCCGCGGGCGGTGCTCACCGGCGTAGTGCTGGGCGTTCTGCTGACACCCTCGAATGTGTACGCGGGCCTTCGGATCGGCTGGTCGTTCAACATGTCGATCATCGCCTTGCTGGTCGGCTTCACCCTGTGGCAGGGCCTGGCAGGGCGCAGCAACGGCCGGCCCGCATGGACGTTGCACGAAAGCAACATCAACCAGACCGTGGCCTCGGCCGCCGCGTCCATCGTTTCTGGCGGGCTGGTCGCACCGATCCCCGCCTATACCCTGCTCACCGGTCACCAACTCGACCCGCTGCCGATGATGGCCTGGGTGTTCTCCGTGAGCTTCCTGGGCATCTGGATCGCCTGGTATCTGCGCCCCGCCCTGCTCGATGACCATGGCCTGAAGTTCCCCGAGGGCATGGCGACCCTGGAGACATTGCAGCAGATCTACCGCCACGGCCACGAAGCCATGATGCGGATAAAGGTACTGTGCAGCGCCGCGTTGCTGTCGGGGCTGGTGAAGTGGATTGACGGGTTCGTCTGGGCGATACCGCGCTGGGCACCCTCGCCAGTGCTCGAGCGCCTGACATTCACGCTCGATCCTTCGCTGATGCTGGTCGGCTTCGGCGGCATCATCGGCATCCGGGTGGGCCTTACGCTGCTGTTCGGCGCCGCGCTGGCGTGGGGCGGGCTGGCACCTTGGCTGGTCGACCATGCCTTGGTGGTGCTGGTCCCGAACGCCAGCCGCCCGCAGTTCGCCGCCCTGGTGGAATGGCTGTTGTGGCCGGGCGTCAGCCTGATGGTATGCGCAACCCTGACTTCATTGTTGGCCCGCCTGTTGCAAATGCCCCGGAAAAGGCTCGCCGAAGCGCAGGCAAGCCGGGTAGCGCACGCCCGTGGGCGGTTTTCCCTGGCGCCTGCCTGCGGGCTCCTATTGTCCATTGCGCTGGTGGTGGCGCTTCAGGCGTTGCTGTTCGCCATCGACTGGTGGATGGCGCTGCTGAGCATTCCCTTGGCGATCTGCCTTGCGGTGGTCGCCGCGCGCGTGGTCGGCGCCACCGGTATTGCGCCGATCGGCGCCATCGGCAAGCTGTCGCAGCTGAGCTTTGGCCTGGTTGCACCAGGCCAGGTGGCCATCAACCTGATGAGCGCCAACACCGCCGGTGGCGCGGCCGGGCAAGCCACCGACCTGATGAACGACTTCAAGGTTGGCCAAGCGATCGGCGCCACGCCGCACAAGCAACTGATTGCACAGTGCCTGGGCATCCTTATCGGCAGCGTGGTCGGCGTGCTGGTGTACCTGTTGCTGATTCCCGACCCGCAGACCCTGCTGCTCACCGAGCAATGGCCCGCACCAGCCGTGGCTACCTGGAAAGCCGTGGCCCAGACCCTGATGCAAGGGCTGGGGGCGCTGGCGCCAGAGCTGCGCTGGGCAATTTTGGCCGGCAGCGCGGCTGGCGTACTGCTGGGCGCGCTGGACAGCCTGCTGCCGCAGCGGGTGGCGCGTTGGCTGCCGAGTACCGGCGCGCTGGGCCTGGCGTTCATACTGCCGGCATCGATCAGCATGATGATGGGGCTCGGCGCGGTGGTTACCTGGCTGGTCGGTTGCCGCTGGCCGAGCGTTACAGAGCGGTTTGCAATCACGGCCGCAGCGGGGCTGATCGCCGGGGAAAGCATCACCGGGGTGGCGGCATCGTTCTGGGAGATGGTGCGGATGCTGTAGCGGTTGGCATCGCGCGGCTATGCCGCAGCCACGTTCTGACCAGTGGCCACCCGGACACGCAGCAGCGGCCGCGTCGCTCTGCTATACCTCATTGCCTGGCTCACCCCAACGAGGATGGATTCTCATGGAGCCACTGTGCACCACGCACCCGGGCGACGAGGACGGCGTGCCTGGCCGTTCACCTGCCATGCAGGCATTGCAAGCCCTGCTGCGGCGGGTGGCGCAGAGCGACCGGCCGGTGCTGATCTTTGGCCCGACGGGAGCCGGCAAGGAAGTCATCGCCCAGCAACTGCACCGCCTGAGCGCGCCGGGCAAACCGTTCATCGACCTCAACTGCGGGGCGATCCCCGAGCAATTGCTCGAGTCCGAGCTGTTTGGCCATGCCCGCGGCGCGTTCACCGGCGCGGTTGGCGAGCGCATGGGCCATCTGCAGATGGCTGGGGCGGGGACTTTGTTCCTCGACGAGATCGGCGAACTGCCCCTGGCCCTGCAGCCGAAGCTGCTGCGGGTGCTGGAAACCGGGCAGTACCGGCCGCTCGGCAGCAGCGAGAGCCGGCACTTCCGCGGCAGGGTGGTGGCGGCCACCCACCGTGACCTTAAGCGCCTGGTGGCCGAGGAGCGCTTTCGCGAAGACCTGTACTACCGCTTGTCGGTGTTCGAGCTCGAACTGCCGGGGCTGAACGAGCGGCGGGAGGACATCCCGGACCTGATCGAGCACTTCTGCCGTCAGCAACGGCGACCGCTGCACTTCGATGCAGCAGCGCTGGAGCTGCTGTGCCAGCGGGACTGGCCCGGCAATGTGCGCGAACTGCGCAATTCGATCGATCGCATCGGCACCCTGGCCCCGTCACCACTGGTTGACCGGGAAACCCTCGAGCAGTTGCTGGCACCGCCCTCGCCCGCCTCTGCGCTTGCCGTAGAGCTGGCCGAAGCGCTGCTCGGGCTTGAGGGGCCGGACAAGCTGGCGGCGGTGGAAACACTGCTGATCGAGCATGCGCTGAACCGCTGCAACGGCAACAAGAGTGCTGCGGCGCAGCTGTTGGGGGTCAATCGCAAGGTGATCGAGCGGCGGGTCCGGTTGCGCCAGGACTTGCGCCTGACCGTGGAACGCTACCTGGCCGAAGGCCGCAAGCTGATCGACGGGGCCGACTTCCGCGGCGCCCTGGGCCCTTTGCAGAAAGGCCTGGAAGTAGCCGAGCGGGTCTACGAGGGCAAGGAACTGTGGCGTTTGCAATTTGAGTTGCACCGGTTACTGGGGGTTAGCTTTCGCAGTATCGAGGGCTGGTTGAGCATCACCAGCCTGGCCAGCTACCGGGACGCCCAGGCCTTGGCCGCGCGCCAAGGCCAGGCGCAAGAGATGGCGTCGGTGTCGTTCGGGCTGTGGACCACCCTGTTGATGGGCCTGGAACTGGCAGAGGCCCGCGCTACGGCGCAACAGATGCTGCAGCAGGCGCAGATAGCCGGTGGCGAGGCACTGCGCATCGAGGCCCACCTGGCCATGGCCAACACCCTGTTCTGGCTCGGCGATTTCGAGGAAAGCCTGGCCTGCCTGACGCGCGGCAGGCTGCTGGAGGACGACCAGGCCAGTTGGCCATCGAACCAAGGGCTGGACCTGGTGGGCCTGGCCCGCACTTTCGAAGGCCTGGCCGCCTTCGAGCTGGGCCTGTTCAGCCAGGCGCGCCAGGCGCTGGCACGCTTGCAGTCCCGCGCCGAGCAGGCGGTCGACAACCCCTTCAACCGCGCGGTCGCCCTGCAGGGCGCGGCCTGGCTCGCCGCAGTGCTGGGCGAGCGCGATGCACTCGGGCGCCAGGCCCGCGAACTGGAGCTGCTCAGTGCGCGCCACGAATTCTCCTTCTACCGGGGCGTGGGCATGATCCTGCGCGGCTATCACCAGGGCATATCGGGTGAGTACGAAGCCGGTGAACAGGCCATTGCCGAAGGCTACCAGCAGCATGTACTGCGTAACGGCGGCCTTCTGTTTCATGGCTTCCAGGCCTGGAAGCGCGGCGAAGTGCTGTTGCTGGGCGGGCGGGCAGAAGCCTGCCTGGAGCTGGTGGATGTCGCCCTCGACCTGGCCCAGGACCATCAGGAGCGCGCCTACCTGTGCGAACTGATGCTGTTACGTGGCCGGGCGCTGCTGGCGCTTGGCGACGACCGCGAAGCCGAGGCGACCCTGCGCGTCGCCTTGTCCACCGCGCTGACCCTCGGCGTGGTGCCGGCGCGGCTGCACGCCGCCTTGGAATTGGCCCGGTTGCTCGAACGCAGCGAACGTGGCGCCCAGGTGCAGTCGATCCTGGTGCGTGCGCTTCGCGGTCTCGACCCGCAACTGGACTACCCGCCCGCCAGCAAGGTGCGTAGCTGGCTGGCACGTTTGTCGAGCTGATCCCCTCAACCGGAAAGCAGGAGCACGATCATGGCGTTCGAGCTGGAGCACAAGGATCTGCAAGCGTTGATCAACGGTGGTTGTTTCTTTGGCAGTGGTGGTGGTGGCACCTTGGCGTCGGCCCGGCACTTGCTGGCCGCGTTCAAGGTCGGGGAATTCTACCGGCACGACCGCGTCAGGGTGGTCACGGTGGATGAGGCCCGTGCTGGCGACGCCGCGGTTGTGGCATACATGGGTGCACCGGAAACGATCGGGGGTTGCGAGTACCCACTCGGGCCGATCCAGGCACTGGAATGCTTGCGCCAGCGCTTGAATGAGCAGGGCCGCGAGCTTGCCTATGTGGTGCCGCCGGAAAGCGGCGCGCTAGGCTTTGTAGTTGCGTGCCTGGCCGCTGCCAAGCTGGGCCTGGCGGTGGTCGATGCGGACGGCGCCGGGCGCGCGGTGCCCTCATTGCCGATGCTCACCTTCGCTGCTGCCGGTATACCACCGCGGCCGGCGTTCGTGGTCAGCCAGGGCGGACTGGTGGTGGAGCTGAATGTGACGCCGCCGGCCGAGGCCCGGGGGTACCCGGAAAACGCCAATGTGATCGCCGAGCAGATGTTGCGCCCTGTGGTCGGCTCGCCGACGTTCGGTGAGTTCGGTGGCCTGGCGCTATGGTGCATGCGCCCCGACCAGCTGCCTTCCGCGCTGCCGCTGCGCGGCACCCTCAGCCGCGCCCTGGCGCTGGGCAGAGCCCTGGCTGCGGGGCAGCTGCACACTTGCCAGGCCGTGCTCGACTGGCTTGGCCAGTTCGGCCTGATGGCCCGCTGCCTGTCCCGCAATGCGCGCCTGACCCACGCCGGCGTGACTACCCAAGGCGGCTTTGACATTGGCCGCATCGACCTCGACAGCCCAGAAGGCAGCTTGCGCCTGTGCTACGAGAACGAGTCGCTGTTGCTGTGGGACAAGCACCAGCCGCAACCGCTGGCAATGGCCCCGGACAGCATTGCCTGGTTCTTTGAAGGCCCAGGGCCGGCACTGGCATCCAACGGCGACCTGGTGCGCGCCGACGGCTCGCTGGACCCGAGTTATGCCGGGCGCGCTGCCTGCCTTATCGGCTGGCAGGCGGCGGCACCGCTGCGCCAACCCGGTGGGTTGATCGCGTGGAGCTTCGAGCAGTTGCTGGCAGACCTGGGTTACTTGGGCGCCTACCGAAGCATCGAGCAACTGCAGGAGTTACGACCATGAGCCTGCGTATTGCGGTTCTCGCGCCGGTAAACAGCAGCGACTACAACGAGGGCCTGCTGGCCTCGATAGCCCCAGTGGTGCCCCCGGATGTCGAGGTCCAGGTGTACAACATCGACCATGGCAGCCCGTGTATCCAGAACCGGCTGAATCTCACCGAGAACGCCCTGGCGGTGGTGCGCCTGGCCCAGCAGCTTGAGCAACAGGGGTTCGACGGTATCTGGCTGAGCGATTTCGACATGTGCGGCGTGGAGCCTGCCCGCGAAGTGATCGATATCCCGATCATTGGCGGCTTCCCCACCTCCGCGTTCAGCGCCCTGGGGTTGTGTCAGCGGTTTTCCATCATCACCATCCTGCAGAGCACCCTGGCCCTGCAACGCGGCCATGTGGCCAATTATGGCCAAAGCATCAATTTTGCCTCGATCCGTGCCATCGACTGCCCGGTAGCCCAGTTGGGTGATGTGGAGGTGGTACTGGTCAAGGCATTGCAAGCCGGGCTGGCTGCCATCAACGAGGATGGCGCGCAGGCACTGTTGCTTGGCTGTACCGGCTTCATGGGTGTCGCCGAGCGCTTGTCGAAGCTTATCGAACAGGACCTTGGCTGCTACGTACCGGTGCTGGACCCCAACCAGTGTGGCTTCGGCTTCCTGCTGTCGCTGGTGCGGATGAAGGTGCGTCCGAGCCGTTTGTGCTACGCCAGGGCGCCCCTTGGCTGAGGTGGCCGGATACGTCCGCCTTGGGCTCCCCCGGGTGGACGAAAACGTCCACCTGTACCCCTGCTTTTCGGCCTAACTGGTTGAAAGGAAAGCGATCACCAGCCTGGCATGATCGATGCTCCTGTCACTGGGCCGAGCGCGTGACCCCACACGCTCGGCCCACATGACAAGGAGAGCATCATGAGCACTGACTACTATGTAGATTTCGACAACCAGACCAACGATACCTGGACCCTCGCGGTCTACCAGACCTTGCCAAGCTCGGTAGGGCTCGACAGCGTGTCCTGGAAGCAGACTACCGTGCCCACCCAGGGCTTCAGCGGGGTGGAGTGGACCATCGACTACAACGTGGTGATCGCCAATTATCGGCAGGTCGGTGGCGTTGGGGTGTACAAGGCCAGCCAGACCCTGTCGACTCAGCTCGGATCGGTCTGGGACTGTGTGTTCAAGGACAACGTACAGCAACTGGTGCTGGGTAGCGGCTCGGCGCCCGGAGACAGCATCCAGATCAACAACAAATCGAACTTGCCTGCCAACCTGGGTATCGGCATGAGCGGGCAGGGTTCGGTGTTCAAGCCGGATGTGGTCGGTAGCGGCCAGGCTCAGTTCAAGGTGACACCCACTTATTACCTGGGGCTGTTCCAGAAGGTACAGCTGGGTGAAGTCATCAGCAGCAACGTCGTAGTCGGCCCAATGCAGATCCAGTTTCCCAGTGGCATGAACTGCGCAACAGCGTCTGCACGCATGGATGGCGCCAATATCAAGCTGACGCTCACCTACACCCAGGTGACCAAGGTGTCCTACGAGGCTACCCAACGGTTGATCGCGGCCCGCCAGGAACGCCTTGGCAGGGTCCTCGAACACGCCTGAGACCACGGCCGGCGCGCAGCAGCGCGCCGGCCCGCTGTCGCCGGATTCGGCAAGGAGCTGGAAATGAACAAACCCCTGGACATAGCCCTCATCGACGCCGGGCCGCTGGCGTTTGCCGCCGGGCCAGAAGTGACCGGCGCCCAGTTACTGGACTTCGTCCATACCGTGGATCGACAGATCGAAAGCGTCACCAAGGGCCTGGTCGAGCAGTTGAAGAAGGGCAACATCAATGCCCGCGTGGTGCAGCAGGGCCGAGAGTACCTGATCATTCAGGAGGCCCTCAGCCCGGCGTCGTTGCCACCGCACGACGGCGTGGAGACCGACCCCGCCCCACAACCCTCGCGCATCCGCATCTTCGTCCGCAGCAGCGACGCACCACCCACCATCAATGCGATGCGACTGTTCTTCCGTGACTGGCGCGCAGTAGCAGGCCTGATCGCGGTAGGCGGCGCTTGGTATGCAGGCCAGTGGGTGATGCACGTGCGCCGACAGGACGAGTAGCAGCGCCCGTGGATGCGATGGGCTGCTGCCGGGCGGCCCATCGCCAGTTCACGCTTGACCCACGCCCTGCCCCCGCCACATGCTCGGTCGCTCCACCCACGCTCAAGGAACGATTGCATGAAGCTGGAAACCCTCGCCATCCACGCAGGCTTCAGCCCTGACCCAACCACTCGGGCAGTGGCCGTACCGATCTACCAGACCACTTCCTTCGCCTTCGACGACACCCAGCACGGCGCCGACCTGTTCGACCTGAAGGTGGCCGGCAACATCTACTCGCGCATCATGAACCCCACCAACGATGTGCTCGAACAGCGCATGGCCGCCCTGGAGGGCGGGGTTGGCGCGCTGGCGGTGGCCTCGGGCATGGCGGCCATCACCTACGCCATCCAGACCATCGCCGAGGCCGGCGACAATATTGTCTCGGTGGCAAAACTGTACGGCGGCACCTACAACCTGCTGGCCCACACCCTGCCGCGCATGGGTATCCACACCCGTTTCGCCGCGCATGACGACATCGACGCCCTCGAAGCATTGATCGATTCGCGCACCAAGGCGGTGTTCTGCGAGTCCATCGGCAACCCTGCCGGCAACATCGTCGACATCGCCGCGCTGGCCGAGGCTGCCCACCGTCATGGCGTGCCGCTGATCGTCGACAACACCGTGGCCACCCCGGTGCTGTGCCGGCCGTTCGAGCACGGTGCCGATATTGTCGTGCACTCGCTGACCAAGTACATCGGCGGCCATGGCACCAGCATCGGTGGCATCGTCATCGACTCCGGCAAATTCCCCTGGGCCGACAACAAAGAGCGCTTCGCGCTGCTCAACACCCCCGACCCGTCCTACCACGGCGTCACCTACACCGAGGCCTTCGGCCCCGCCGCCTTCATCGGCCGCTGCCGCGTGGTGCCGTTGCGCAACACCGGTGCCGCGCTGTCGCCGTTCAACGCCTTCCTGATTCTGCAAGGCCTGGAAACCTTGGCCTTGCGCATGGAGCGCCACACCGAGAACGCGCTGAAGGTCGCCCGCTACCTGCAAGCGCACGAGCAGGTGGCGTGGGTGAAATATGCAGGGCTACCCGACCACCCCGAGCATGAACTGGCCCAGCGCTACACCGGCGGCAAGCCGGCGTCGATCCTGTCGTTCGGCATCAAGGGCGGCCAGGCGGCCGGTGCACGCTTCATCGATGCGTTGCAGCTGGTGGTGCGCCTGGTGAACATCGGCGACGCCAAGTCACTGGCCTGCCACCCCGCCTCCACCACCCACCGCCAGCTCAATGACGAGGAACTGGAAAAGGCCGGCGTGCCACGGGACATGGTGCGCCTGTCGATCGGCATCGAGCACAGCGACGACATCATCGCCGACCTGGCTCAAGCGCTGGATGCCAGCCGCGGCTGATTCATCTGCGTCCCTACCCAATGCCGACGGCGGGCGCACCTTTCGCATATATGGATAGCCTTGCGATGACCCTGTTCTACCTCAAGCTGATCGTCACCCCTCTGCTGATGTGGGCCATCTCCCTCGCCTCGCGTCGCTGGGGCGGCCTGCTCGGCGGGTTGTTGTCCGGCCTGCCGATCACCTCGGCACTGGTAATGACCTTCCTGTGCCTGGAACAGGGCACGGCCTTCGCCTTGGGTGCGGTGCCCGGCGCCCTGGGCGGCCTGGCGGCGGTGCAGGCCACGTACACCTTCTACCTGTTCGCCACACGCAGGCTCGGCATCACCCCGGCCGTGCTGCTGGCGATGCTGTTCTATGGCCTGGCTGCCCATGCATTTACCCACTGGGGCAGCCTGCACCTGTCGATTGCCGTGGCGCTGTTGTTGATAGGCGTGCTGATACGCGTCAGCGGCCGCGAGCCCAGGCCAGACACCTTGGTCCGGCCGCGAAATCGGATTTGGGAAATCCCCTTGCGCATGGTGTCTGCCACTTCTTTGCTGATGGTCACCACCAGCCTGGCCAACTGGCTGGGCCCGGCGACCAGCGGGATGCTTGCGCCGATTCCGGTCATTGCCTGGCCACTGGTGGTGTTTGCCCATGTGCAGAATGGCCGTGCCGGGATGGCGGCGATGGTGCGGGGAAATGCGATCGGGGCGGTGGGGGTGATTGCGTTTTATCTGCTATTGGCGGGGCTGCTCGATGCCTGGGGTGTCGCAATTGCCATCAGCCTGGCAATGCTTTGTGCCGTGATCCTGACCGTGGGGCTGGCGGCGGTGTTGCGACGGGGGTGATACGCCGGCGTGCATGCCAGGGCTGCGTCCATTGGGGCTGCTGCGCAGCCCATCGCAGGCAAGCCAGCTCCTACAGGATCACTACAGCCTTCAAGGCAGATGCAGTACCTGTGGGAGCGGGTTCACCCGCGAACACCGGCGCAGCCGGTGCCGGCCACCGCGCTGGATTCTTCGCGGGCATGCACGCTCCCACAGGATCACCACAACCTTCAAGGCAGCCACAGTACCTGTGGGAGCGGGTTCACCCGCGAACACCGGCGTAGCCGGTGCCATACACCGTGTTGGATTCTTCGCGGGCATGCCCGCTCCCACAGGACCACCACAACCCTCAAGGCAGCCGCAGTACCTGTGGGAGCGGGTTCACCCGCGAACACCGGCGCAGCCGGTGCCAGCCACCGCGTTGGCTTCTTCGCGGGTAAACCCACTCTCACAGGGCTCTGCCCTATCAATGGTCATTCCCTGCGCTGATCCACGTCTTCCGCAGGCTGCTCCACGCTTTGCCTGCCGTCATCAGCCAGGCTGTCTTCCTCCTGCCAATCACCACCCTCCTCTTCGTTCATGAGCGGGTCGTCGTCGGGGTCGGGTATGGTCGGGCGGTCGGGGTCAACGGCCGGTTCGGGTGAAGTAGGCATGTCCGGGTTCGTGCCGCCTTGTACATTTGGATCGGGGCTCATCGCTGCGTACCTCGCAAGAAAGGTGTGAACCGCATTCGTTCCTCCCGTCAGCGAGGCTGCGGGTGCTCGGCGGAAACCGAATTGTTGGCCTGCACGTCCTCCATCTCCTCCTCGATCGGGCCTTCGTCATCCGAAGGTAGCGGGACCTCTCCGTCACCGCTGCCAGGCTGCCCGTCCTGGTCCGAACCGGGGTTGCCAGGCGGCGGGTCCCAATCGACGGGACGCTTTTCGGACCACGCCTCGCCGACGCCTTGCCTTGGCTCGGACTCGGTTTGCTCGAGGCCCGGGCCTTTCTGATCGTTTGCCATGGAAGTTCTCCTGGGTTTGCGCGTTGATCGCGCATACAGATCGGACGGGAAACAACCAGCAGCAGTGCCTTGGGTTCGACAGGTGGCGCAAAAGGCCGGGGTACGGATCATGGTCCCTATAGAGCTAAACCACTATTTAGAGACGTTTCCTACAAGCTTTTAGGACGCCCAATGCCTCTCTGGAAAGCGATTCCCCGTTAGTGTTCAGAGGTCGACAAGGACCTGTCCAACACGAGGATCGCTCATGACCATCAGCCAACGTATCGCCCTCGCGATCGCCGAAGCCGGGCTCCCGCACGACCAGTGCATGTTCTGCGAGCGCCAGGGCCTGCCGATCTTGCCGCTGCGTCGCGCCCTGGTGCCCGATACCCGCCCCGAGTGTGTCTCCACCGTGGCGGATAACCGGCATATCACGGCGAAGATCGGCTTGCGCACCTTGCGCGGGGGCTTCCTGTATGTGCTGCTCGACCAGCAGGTCTGGCATGCCTATGCCGTCACCGAGCAAGGTCATCTGCGCCGCTTCAACCCCTACGAGCCGCCAGATGGCCCGCCCTCGCCGCTGCCCGAAAAATGCGTGAACGCAGATCACGACATTCCTTCGGCCTTTCTCACCATCGATACTGAAAAATACGACAGCGCCTGGCTGGCCTTCTCCAGTGATGCCTGGCCGGTGAGCGTGCTGAACGCCTACAAGAGCGGCGCGTCGCCTGCGCATCGCTTCGAGGGCCTGGACCTGATCCAGGCCCGCAACAATCCCGAATTGCTGGGCATCGCCATGACGCCCGATAACCTACAGGTCGACCAGCAGGTATTCGAGTATGCCCAGCATGGCTGCGCCCCCTTCGACAGTGCGCATGGCTTCCACAGCCGCTGGTTGCGCCGGTTCGCCCTGCGCGGCTATCTGGTCAATGCGATCAACCGGCACAAGCTGGAAAACGGCGTGCTGGCAGTGGTGCTCGACGACACTGTCGGGCTGATTCAGGAATACAACCATCAGCGCCTGAACTGGGTACTGAAGCGTCAGGCCTGGCGTGAAGAACCGATGCGGGCCTATCAGCTGCAGACCTCGCAGATCCTGCAGATCATTCGAGCCACGCATAGGGAGTGGGCGGCGCAGGAGGTGCCGTCGCTGGAACCGATGACGGTCGATGGGCCGCCAGCGTTCGTCGAGCCGACAGTCGAGCGGCAGCGGTTGGTCGAGCGTGCGCAGCAGGAGAGTGACGAGCGGCTTGAACAACGTTACCACGAGCCGCAGCGGGCCGCGTTCCAGGCTGAATACGACCAGCAGGAGCGCGAGTTTCAGCGCTACATCGACAAGGACGCAAAGGCGTACGTTGCCTTGTTCGATACGCCCATGTTCAAGGTTGTCGAGCAGTACGACTACGACGGTCATGATCGTGAGTCCGGGGTGGCCTATGCCAAGACCATGGCCCTGTGCCTGGGCGGTGGCGTTACGGAAGCTGTTGTCCCCCGCCTTGAACCGCATGTTCCCGCTTCCGGCACCAGCGAACTGCTCTGGTTGAAATGGCTGCAGGATCCGGACAGCCCG
>NZ_JBNRIJ010000035.1:30020-47698 GCF_053557675.1 Pseudomonas sp. XP1
CGCGCAATACCCTCAAGCAGGCCATTGCTGAAACGCAGGGTGCGCTCAATGCGGCTAGTCAGCGGCTGGCGCCATGTCTGTCGCCTGGCATTCAGAAGGCCGTGCGGCACCTGAACAGCGCTACGCAGTTTCTCTACAACGGCGTGCACCTGATCGAACTGGAAGTGAAGATGAAGCTGGGCGAGTACTACGCCTTGCAGAGTGCGCACCTGCGGGAGTTGCAGCACAAGGCCAATGCGTCGATCGCCGAGGCGCGGGACCGGATGCGCCGCAATATCGATGACTTCGAGTTTGGCTCGATGAAGGCCATGCGCAAGGTGCGGCCGATCATCCAGCACGGCTTGATGAGCCTGGCCGTGCTCGATCCACGGCTCACCAATACGATGATCAGTGTGACGGTGTGGGTCGAAGGCAAGGCTGAGGAGGTGCATGGGCGGTTGTTCAAGGAAGCCAGCATGGGCGTGACCCAGGCGAGCAGCGCGGCGCAGCTTGCCCTGGTGGATATCTCGGTGGCAGCGGGGACGCTGGAAACCGATGCGCGCAGGTTGTTGCAGGGGATGAAGATCACGTCGCAGCAGGCGGCCCGATTGGTGAAGACCGGTTTTTCCGGGTTGCGTGGGATTGCCGGCAGCTGGGAGGTTCTGCTGGCGATAGGCGGGTTGTATTTGCAACAGGACAGCCTGGGAAGGAATCAGGAAAAGGCGGAAACGGAGATTGGGCCGAAGGCGTATGAGGCCAAGTTGGCGTTGCAAGGATCTCAATTGGGCGTGTTGGGAGGGCAAATCGAGTTGGTTGGGCTCATTTTGAGATCAAGCGCTGGTCCACTGAATTTGGCGCGGGCAAAGGGTGTTGCAGCCAGTGGGGGGGCCTTGATAAGGCTTGGTGCTTTGGTAAGTGTGGTTGCAGGGCTCTTTGATACGGCTCAAGCAATCAATGCGACCAGGCGAGCTGCCGCTGCGGGTGATGATGCCGCATACCAGCGACATCTAATTTCGGCCGGTTTGTATGTTTTTGGCACTGTCGCTTTCGGATTCGCAGTACTTAAACCCTTGGTTTTCGGCCCGCTGGGATTGGCGATCGCCCTCACGCTTGCTGCTTATCAACTAAGCAAACGCGCTCAGGAAAATGAATCAACTGATCTGGAGCGCTGGGTAAGGCGGT
The DNA here is from genome assembly GCF_053557675.1 of Pseudomonas sp. XP1. Lineage (NCBI taxonomy): Bacteria > Pseudomonadati > Pseudomonadota > Gammaproteobacteria > Pseudomonadales > Pseudomonadaceae > Pseudomonas > Pseudomonas sp. XP1. The sequence continues at coordinate 31,182 of NZ_JBNRIJ010000035.1, forward strand.
GCTGCTTTGGAAAAGCAGACGAAAAGCCGAGCATTCATTGGAATGTTCCAGAACAAGCGGATATCGCTTTTGCCGAACTCAATGCTGCCACGCTAGGCGTTCAGGCAAAGTTGAATTTTGAGTCGCGCTTGGCAACTGATCCAGGGCTTCCGAAAATCGGTGGCTTGATTAGTGTCGAAATAATGAGGGATCTAAAATTCTTGATCGCTTTGCCTATGTACGACGAGCGTTCTTCGGGATATCGCTGGAAATTGATCGTGCATCGTCACGGTGACGGTAATCACCCTGATTACATTGGCGGGGAAACTATTGCTTCGGGCAATTTCTTTGCAAACTCTGAAGAGCCTCTCTCACCATCCTCTTCATTTTCCAGCTTTACATCGCCGCGAATACCCGACCACGACCGCAATTATTCAATCAGCGAGAAGCGAAAACCTTACCCTGCGGGGCTCAGTCAGTTAGAGATTTCTGGCTCGATATCGCTCATGGCAACTATAGGAAACCACACGATATTGGCAGCTACGCTGTTGGTGATGTACTGGCCGGATCGGAGCTTGCCAAGTGGGTATATTGAGATTTGTGCTAGGGAGATTAACGAGTGAAGCGTGATGGTAAAGTTCTATGGGAGCGCGCTTTAGGCTGGAGTCATGACCTTCCCAAGGTAGAGGAAGTGCCAAAGTGGCGGGAAGTGTGGGCGAGTGTCAAGCCGTCGCCAAACTATTTCGATTATATATATCTCGAGTTACCGCGGAGCAGCACCATCCTTCGAGGTGTTATATTTTTGATTGGGATTCCGGGTTTGCTATTCGCTTTAGGAATTACGCTTTACTTATACTGGAGCCTTTTGCATGGCAGTTGGCCGCGCGACTGGCTTACAAACATATCAATAGCTCTTCTTCCGGTAGCATTATGGGCTTTGATTCCCTATGTCAGACTTGATCTGGTTACGCCTAGAGATGAACCAATTCGCTTCAATCGACTTCGCCAAAAGATATACATTTATGAGTTTCGATATGACCGCATATTCATCTTCAGCCGCAAACGCTGGGGCGTCAAACCGGTCGCCTACAACTGGGACGACGTAACTGCCGAAGTCTACCGAGTCTACGCCCCCGGCCACGGTGGGCTGATCGAAAACGTCATGCTGTCGATCCGCAACCCGGAAACCAACGAAGTCATCGACCGCGTGTTCTTCACCCACAACCTCTACCAAGGCGAAGCCTACTGGGCCATCGCTCGGCTATTCATGCAGCAAGGCCCCGAAGCCCTGCCGAAGTTCGTGCACCCACCCCGTGACTGGAACGATGACGATGGCCTGAGCCACATGCATTGCCTGGCACCCAAGGTTCATTGGCCGGAGGACATTGACCGTGAGTCCCGTACAGCCCCATCTGAATAAGAGGGCCGATGCCCCCAAGCATAGTAAGTATAGGCTGCCATAGGTTGCGGCAGCCTCACTGTTCCCGCAAAGCACCTGCACAGCCAGGCCCTACGGCAGGCTGCTACGCGCTCTGCCTGGATGCCAAGTGTGTACATTGAGATTTATGTCAGGGAGATTCACGAGTGAAACGTGATAGTAAAGTTTTGTGGGAGCGCGCTTTAGGCTGGAGTCATGACCTTCCCAAGGTAGATGAAGTGCCAAGATGGCGGGAAGTGTGGGCAAGTGTCAAACCGTCGCCAAACTACTTCGATGATGTTTATCTCGAGTTACCACGGAGCAGTACCGTCCTCCGAGGTGTCATATTTTTAGTTGGGGTTCCGGGATTGATTTTTATTCTGGGATTGACGCTTTGCCTCTACTGGAGTCTTTTACATGACGGTTGGCAGCGCGATTGGCTAATAAACATATCAATAATTTTTCCTCCGGCAATACTGTGGGCTTTGATTCCCTATATCAGACTTGATCTGGTTACGCCTAGAGATGAACCAATTCGCTTCAATCGCCTTCGCCAAAAGATATACATTTATGAGTTTCGATATGACCGCATATTCATCTTCAGCCGCAAACGCTGGGGCGTCAAGCCGGTCGCCTACAACTGGGACGACGTGACCGCCGAAGTCTACCGAGTCTACGCCCCTGGCCACGGGGGCCTGATCGAGAACATCATGCTGTCGATCCGCAACCCGGAAACCAACGAAGTCATCGACCGCGTGTTCTTCACCCACAACCTCTACCAAGGCGAAGCCTATTGGGCCATCGCCCGCCTATTCATGCAGCAAGGCCCCGAAGCCCTGCCGAAGTTCGTGCACCCACCCCGTGACTGGAACGACGACGATGGCCTGAGCCACATGCATTGCCTGGCGCCCAAGGTTCATTGGCCGGAGGATATTGACCGTGAGTCCCGTACTGCACCGCCTGAACGAGAACAGGGCAATATCAGCTCGTGAATCTGACCCACTGCGCGGCCATCGGATGGCACCGGCCCGGCTTTTGTCACTCGCTCCGGGCAAAGCCCCTCAGCGAGGTAGTCAAGGCTCGGCAGAAGCCGAATTGTTGGCTTGTACGTTGCTCATGCCCCCCCCCCGAAAGCAACTGACACCCCAGGCGGTGATCTTGAAAGGCAAATGATAGTGAGCCTGTGCATCCCCAATGCCGAAGCGGTACACCAGCTCGTCGAGGAACGGTATCTCGGGTAACCCCACACCGATCTGGCGGTAGAACTGCGCCACCTGCAAACGCACTTCGTACACGCCGACGGGAAACCGCCCGCTCAGAGCCGCCAGTTCCGGCCACTGCCCACGCGCGTCGATGCAGCCTTCGGCGATCGGTGCCGCGCCGGGCACCCCGATGCTCAGGCACAAGCCTTCGGCAGCTCGCCCGCTGGCAATGTCGACCACATGCACGGACACCCCGCCGCTCATGCCCAGAACCCCCGGTGGGCCTGCGCCGCCTCATCCTCCAATACCGGCCCGTGCACCTGCACGACACGCTGCCCGCGGGCGAACACCTCGCGGCACGGCAAGGCGAAGGTGGGGTTTTCCGGGTGGGCACCGGTCAGTCCAAGCAGGGCATGTTCCGACAGCGCGTACACCACCCGGCCGATGCCGGTCCAGTAGACCGCGCCGGCACACATGCAGCAAGGCTCGGCACTGGTGTACAACGTGCAGGAGGCCAGTTGCTCAGGCGTCAGCAGCCTGGCTGCACGGGCTGCGGCGACCAGTTCGGCATGCTGGGTCGGGTCGCCCTGCGGGGGCATGGAGTTGTTGCCGGCACTGGCGACGACCCGGCCCTGGGCATCGGCGACAATGGCAGCGAACGGATGCCGGCCTTCCTCGCGGGCTTGCTCGGACAGACGAATCGACTGGCGCAGCAGGTCCAGGTCGAGTGCGGACAGGCCGGTGTCTTGGTGGTTTGAAAAGGTCACGAACGGTCCTCCCTGAGGGATGATGGAACGCGCGCCAGCTGGCGCGCGTGAACAAGGTTCAGTTGGCCAGGCCGCTATCGGCGGCGTTCCGGGTGCTGGTATCAGGCGCGCGGTTGAGCAACAGGTTGAGCAGGATGGCGCTGACGGCGGCGAGAAAGATCCCGCTCTCGAGTACCAGTTTCAGCGGGCCGCTGACATGCCCGAACAGCGCCGGCATCGACATCGGCAGCACGCCGATGCTGACCGATACCGCCACCACCAAGCCGTTGCGGGTGCCCTCGAAACGCACCCGGGCAAGCTCCTGGATACCGGCCACGGTGGTCATGCCGAACATTACGATGGCGCAGCCGCCCAGGACCGGCGTCGGCACACTGGCAATCAGCGCCCCCAGCTTGGGGAACAGCCCCATCAGCACCATGATCGCGCCGGCGGCGGCGACCACGTAGCGGCTCTTGACCCCGGACAGCGCAATCAGCCCGGTGTTCTGCGTGAACGCGTTGTAGGGAAAGCTGTTGAACATGCCGCCTAGCATGGTCGACAGGCCATCGGCGCGGAACGCATTGGCAAGGGTACGCTGGTCAGTGGGCCGGCCCGTCAGCTTGCCGATGGCCAGGCAATTGCCGGTGGTCTCAGCCATGATCACCAGCATCGCCAACAGCATGATCAGTACCGGGGTGAACGAGAACTGCGGCACGCCGAACGCCATCGGCGCGCTGAGCTCGAACCATGCCGCAGCCGAGACCTGGCTGAAATCCGTCATGCCGCAGACCGCGGCCACCAGGCTGCCGGCAATCAGCCCCAGCAGCACGCTGAGGTTGCCGATGAACCCACGAAAACGGGCATGGATCACCAGCGTGATCGCTACCGTCGCCACACCGAGCAGCAGGTTGGCCGGCTTGCCGAAGTCCGCAGCGCCAGGCTGCCCTCCGCCAAGCCAGATGGCTGCGGCCGGCATCAGCGAAATGCCGATGACCGTGATCAGGCTGCCGATCACCACTGGCGGAAAGAACCGCAGCAACCGGCTGAACAGCGGTGCAATGGCAATCGTAAGCGCACCGGCGGCAATGACCGCGCCGAACACATGCGCCAGGCCGAACGCCTTGCCGATCATGATCATCGGCGCCAAAGCAATGAACGAACAGCCCTGGATCAGCGGCAGGCGCGCGCCGAAGCGCCACAGGCCGAGGGTCTGGAGCAAAGTGGCAATGCCCGAGGTCAGCAAGTTGGCATTGATCAGCGTGACCACCTGGGCCTGGCTCAGGCCCAGGGCACTGCCCAGAATCAACGGCACCGCGACGGCGCCGGCGTACATCACCAGAACATGCTGCAGACCGAAAGTGAACAGCTCCCGCGGGGGCAGGACCTGGTCCACGGGATGGATCTTGGATTGGCTCATGTCGTGACTCTCCTCAAATGCGGCTCTTTTTATTGTTGAAGGCGCCCGGAGTGACATGCAGCGCAGGAAAGCCTGGGCAGCTGACACCGATGTCGAGGTGAAGAATCCTGTGAAATCACCGATGGAGCAAATGATTAACCATCGTTACTATCGATGGATCGAGCGGTAGAAAGGATCGGACAATGCGCTTTTCCCTTGAGCAACTGCAGGTTTTCGTCGGTGCCGTTCAGGCCGGCTCGTTCTCTGCCGCAGCGCGGCGGCTGGGGCGCACCCAGTCGACGGTCAGTGCAGCGATCAGCAACCTGGAAACCGACCTGGGCGTGCAGCTGTTCGACCGCTCCAGCCGCATCCCCAAGCTGACTGCTGCCGGCCACAAGCTGTTGCTGCGGGCCGAGGGCATCCTCGAGCGCTGCTACGCGCTGGAGGGGAGCGCCGACAGCCTGGCCGGCCAGGTAGAAGCCACCCTGACCCTGGCGATCGAAGTACCGTATGGGCCGCTTATCCCACCATTCAAAGGCTTCGACCAGGCGTTTCCCTTTGTCGACCTGCTGATCCGCCACCCGGTGCACGGTGATGTCAGTGAAATGATCCTGGCTGGCGAGGCCGACCTGGGGGTGACCTTCGCCCAGCCCGACTACCCGCCGGAGCTGGCCTTCCAGCAACTGGGCAAACTGATCATGACCCATGTGTGCAACCCCGGGTTCGCCCTGGCGCGCCAGTGCCCGGTGAGTTTCGCCGACCTCAACGCCCATCGACGGCTGGCTTTCGCCGCCCATGCCGACAAACTGCCCAGCAGCGAATACCTGCGTGCCGGGCAGCTATGGCAGGCGGAGAGTTACCTGGCGCTGGTAGAAATGGTCCGTGCCGGGCTTGGCTGGGCGACTCTGCCACGCCAGCTGGTGCAGCGCGAGCTGGAAAGCGGCCAACTGGTTGAGTTGCAGCTGGAGGCGTACCCCCACACCGACTGGCTGGTGGGTGTAGACCTGCTGTGGCACCGCAAGCGCCAGCCCGGCCCGGCGGCGCGCTACCTGTGGGAGAGCCTGCAGCGCAGCAAGGTGTTCGAGGTTGACCGGCTGGGGCGCTCGACCACCTTGTAAGCCAGGTCGATACCGGCGCCTGCTGGATGGTGCCTCTTGCTGGCTGCGCGCAGCCCTATAGAACAGGATGGTTCGGCGCCCTGCCCTCGAGTACCGCTGCCAGCTCGGCCGCCGCAGTACGCGCCATCAATGCACGCGCCTCGACGGTGGCCGAGCCGATGTGCGGCAGCGCCACCACCTGGGGCAACGCCAGCAACGGCGAGGTGGCCGGCAGCGGCTCTTGCTCGAACACGTCCAACCCGGCCGCGCCGAGCTGCCCCTCGACCAGCGCCTGCACCAGCGCGGCCTCATCGACCACAGCACCACGGGCGATGTTGACGAACACTGCATCGGCCCGCATGGCTGCGAACTGCTCGCGGCCGAACAAGTGATGCGTGGCCGGACTCAGCGGCACGCAGACGCAGACGAAGTGCGCCTCGCCCAACAATTGTTGCAGCGGCACCCGCCTTGCGGCGAACTGCGCTTCATACTCGGGCTTGTCACTATTGCCGCTGTACAGCACCTGCATGCCAAAACCGAAATGCCCGCGCCTGGCCACCGCCGCACCGATGCGGCCAAGCCCGACGATACCCAAGGTCTTGCCGTGCACATCGCGGCCGAAGCGCGTGGCGTCGATAGCGTGCGTCCATTCGCCATCACGCACCATCTGCGCCAGCTCGCCAGCGCGTCGGGCAGCCATCATCAGCAACATGAACCCGGTATCGGCGGTGGCTTCGGTCACCGCATCCGGGGTGTTGGTCAAGCGGATACCGCGCTTGCGCAAGTACGCCAGGTCATAGTTGTCAAAACCCGCAGAGACGCTGGCAATGGCCTTTAATGCCGGGGCCCGGTCAAGCAGCTCCGCACCCAGCGGCAAGGTACTGCCGATCAGCCCGTCGGCAGTGGCCAGCGCCGCAAGAAAGCGTTCGCGGTCGGCCAGCGGCTGGTCGAAACGCTGAAAGTGGTAACGCCGGCCCAGGTCGGCCAGCACCTCGGCGCTGGAAATGGGGCCGAAGGAAACGACACGTTGCATGGAACCTCCTCAGTCGATGCGCGTTTCAGGTTGAGCCGCGTACAGCCGGCGCGGGACGCCCCAGATGATCAATATCACTGCCAGCAGGCTGACTGCAGTGAGCAACCACAGTGCCGGGGTTGGCGACCCGCTGACGTCGCGTACCCTGCCGACCAGATACGGGCCGACAATGCCGCCGAGCTGGCCGATGGAGTTGATCAGCGCAATACCCGCCGCCGCCGCCAGGCCGGCCAGGTACTTCGGCGGCAGGGTCCAGAAGATCGGCATCCAGGCGATGATCCCGGTCATGACCAGGCTCATGCCCAGCATCAGCAGCCACAGCTGGCCGCTGAAACCGGCGCACAGCGCATAGCCTGCGGTGGTCATGGCGGCACAGCTCGCCATGTGCCAGCGGCGCTCGCCGCGCAGGTCGGAGCTGCGGCCGATCAGCAGGTTGCCCACCACCGCCACCAGGTACGGGATCATGGTCAGCAAGCCGATGTCCATGGCATCGGCCACGCCAGCGTTGCGAATCAACTGTGGCATCCAGAACAGCAGCCCGGTCAGAGCCATCACCAGGCACAGGTAGATCGCCGACAACGCCACCGAGGCCGGCTCGCGCAGGATGGCGCGAACCGAGCTGCCCCCTTCGGGCCTGGGCTCGGCATCGAGACGCTCGCGCAGGTAGCGCTTTTCTTCGGCGTCGAGCCAGCGGGCATCCTCGATGCGATCACTGACCAGCCACAGCACCAGCAGGCCCAGCAGTACCGACGGCAGCCCCTCGAGCAGGAACAGCCACTGCCAGCCGGCCAGCCCGTTGACCCCGTCGAAATGGCTGAGGATGAACCCCGCCAACGGGCCACCGACGATGCCGCACAGGCAGATCGAACTCTTGAAATAGGCATTGATGCGCGCACGGCGGTCGCTGGGGTACCACTGGGTGAAGAAGTACAACACCCCAGGCACGAAACCGGCTTCCATCACGCCGATGAGGAAACGCAGCACGTAGAACCAGGTTTCGCTGGTGACGAACATCATCGCCGCCGAGGCCAGGCCCCAGCTGATCATGATGCGGGCGATCCAGATGCGCGCGCCGATGCGGTGCAGCAACACGTTGCTCGGCACCTCGAACAGGAAGTAGCCGACGAAGAACAGGCTCGCGCCCAGGCCGTAGACCGCGTCGCTGAAACCCAGCGCACTCTGCATCTGCAGCTTGGCAAAACTGATGTTGACGCGGTCCAGGTAGGCGAACAGGAAACACACGATGAACAGCGGCACGATGCGCCAGTTGATCTTGCGGAACAGGTGGTTATCCAGCGACTCCCGCGCGATCAGGTCGGCGGGCAAGGAACGACTGGGCATGGCTGCAACCTCTTGTTGTTGTTCTTGGGGTATAGGTCGAATGCCCGCCCTGGCCTTGGCCGGGCGGGGGGCAGCGATTCAACGTCGGAGCTCAAGGCGTCAGGCCAGCGCCTCGCGGCTGTGCTGGCCGTCGACCAGGCGTTGCAGGCCCAGCGGGTTGGCGTTTTTCAGGGCATCGGGCAATAGCGCGTCCGGGTAGTCCTGGTAGCACACCGGGCGCAGGAAGCGGTCGATGGCCAAGGTGCCGACCGAGGTCCCACGGGCATCGGACGTGGCCGGGTACGGCCCGCCATGCACCATCGCATCGCATACTTCAACGCCGGTCGGGTAGCCGTTGACCAACAATCGCCCGGCCTTGCGCTGCAGCACCGGCACCAGCGCGGCGAAGTGCTGGAAGTCCTCCGGCTCGGCAATCAGGGTTGCGGTCAGTTGCCCATGCAAGGCTTGCACGGCGCGGCGCAGTTCGGCTTCGTCGGCTACTGCGACGGCCACCGTGGCAGGCCCGAAGACCTCTTCCTGAAGCAGTGCGTCACCGTTCAGCAGCAAGCTCACATCGGCCTGGAACAGCTGTGCCTGGGCCTGGTCACCCGCCTGCTCGGCACCGGCCAGATGGCGCACGCCCGGGTGCTGGAGCAGGCGTTGCACACCCTGGTTATAGCTGCGCAAGGTGCCGGCATTGAGCATGGTCTGCCCGGCCTGGTCGGCCAGATGCGCGCCAAGGGCCGTGAGGAAGGTACTGAACGCTTCGCCGGCAATACCGATGACCAGCCCCGGGTTGGTGCAGAACTGCCCGCAGCCCAGCACCACCGAAGCGGCCAGCTCCCTGGCCACCTGCTCGCCCCTGGCCTGCAAGGCCGCTGGCAAGACCAGCACCGGGTTGATGCTGCTCATTTCGGCGAACACCGGAATCGGCTGCGGGCGCGACGCAGCCAGCTCGCACAGCGCGCGGCCGCCCTTGAGCGAACCGGTGAAGCCCACGGCCTGGATCGCCGGGTGGCGCACCAGCGCTTCGCCGACACCGGCGCCGTAGATCATGTTGAACACGCCCGCGGGCATGCCGGTGGCCACGACCGCCCGCTCGATGGCCTCGGCCACCCGTTCGGCAGTGGCCATGTGGCCGCTGTGCGCCTTGACCACGACCGGGCAGCCGGCAGCCAGCGCTGCGGCGGTATCCCCCCCTGCGGTGGAGAAGGCCAGCGGGAAGTTGCTGGCACCGAACACCGCTACCGGGCCGACGCCGGTACGGTACTGGCGCAGATCGGGGCGCGGCAGCGGCTGGCGCTGTGGCTGTGCACGGTCGATGCGAGCACCCAGATAGTCGCCACGGCGAAGCACCGTGGCGAACAGGCGCATCTGGTTGCTGGTACGCGCCCGCTCGCCCTGGATGCGCCCGGCCGGCAGTGCGGTTTCGCGGCACACGGTGGCGACAAAGGTGTCGTCCAGCGCATCCAGCTGGTCGGCAATGGCATCGAGGAACTGCGCACGGCGCTGCGGCGCCAAGGCGTTGTATTCGGCGAAGGCCGCTTCGGCAGCCTGCGCGGCGGCGTCCACCTCTTCCGGGGTGGCCTGGGCAAAGGCCTGCGGCAAGGCTTCGCCGGTACGCGCATCGAGGCTTTGCAGGCGCACGCTGCCGGCGGCGCTGCGCTGGCCGCCAATGAAGTTGCTTCCGGTCATGATTGACTCCTGTAATGAGAAAGAAGGTTCAGATGCTCGTGTCAGGCAGTTAGCGGAAAGGGGGCTGCTTCGCAGCCCATCGCAGGCAAGCCAGCTCCCACAGGGACCGCGCAGTTCTGGCAGCTTGCGCCGTATTTGTGGGAGCGGGCGAACCCGCGAAGGGCCGCAAAGCGGCCCCGATTCATCAACCGGCTGGCAGCGAGCTCAAAGGCTTTTCACCACCCCGGGGCGAACCTGCCCGGGCGCTGCTGCAATGCCATTGCGCAGCGGCTGGCCGAAGGCGTCGAGGCTGACTTCGAAGGTGTCGCCCGGCCGCGCCTGGATGCCGTCGGCGAACGACAGCGTGGCGGTGCCGAAGTAATGCACGTGGATATCGCCAGGGCGCAGGAACTGGGTGTACTTGAAGTGGTGGAACTCGAGGTTCTCGAAGCTGTGGCACATGTTCTGCTCGCCCGACAGGAACGGCTTGCGCCACAGCTCCTGGCCGTTGCGCAAAATACGGCTGGTGCCTTCCAGGTGGGCCGGCAGCGCACCCAGGCGCAGCTCTGGGCCGAAGCTGCAGGCGCGCAGCTTGGAATGGGCCAGGTACAGGTAGTTGCGCCGCTCCATCACATGGTCGGAAAACTCGTTGCCCAATGCGTAGCCAAGGCGGTAGGGCTTGCCGTCGGCACCGATCAGGTACAGCCCGACCAGCTCCGGCTCCTCGCCGGCATCCTCGGCGAACGCCGGCAGCGGCAGGTCGGCGCCAGGGCGCACGACGATGCCACCGTCGCCCTTGTAGAACCACTCCGGCTGGGCGCCCTCCTCGCCTGCCGGCGGCCGACCGCCCTCGAGGCCCCACTGGAACATGCGCATGCTGTCGGTCACCGCGCCTTCGGCCTGCTGCTGATGCATCTTGTCGCGGGTAGCGGCGCTGCCCAGGTGGGTCAGCCCGGTGCCGGTGACCAGGCAGTGCGCCGGGTCCGGGTGGTCCAGTGGTGGCAACACGCGGCCTTCGGCCAGCAGGGCCAGGTAGTCGTGGCGCTCGCCCAGGCCGGCAGCCTGCACTTCAGCGGCCAGGTCACGGCCGGCGGCAATGGCTTGCAGGGCCAGCTGGCGGGTGCTGCCAGCGCCCTGCACCTGCAGGGCGTAATCGCCTTCCACCACGCCCACGCAGCGCTCGCCGGTGGCGGTTTCAAATTGGATCAATCGCATGTTTGTGCTCGCTTCTCGGTTGCGAAAATTAGCGGGAGGCTTCGGCTGCCCGCGTGGAAGCCAGGCGCTGGCGGCGCTCCAGGCGGTTGTAGACAACCCCGGTGAGCAACAGCCCGAACAGCATCACCACGGCCAGGAAATACAGCCCCGACGAAAGCTGCCCGGTGTGCTCCTTGAGCGCGCCGATACCGAACGGGCCCAGGTAACCGCCGAGGTTGCCGATCGAGTTGATCAAGGCGATGCCGGCTGCGGCGCTGGCCCCGGAGAAGAACCGGCCCGGCAAGGTCCAGAAAATGGCGGTGCAGGAGAACAACGCGAACGCCACCAGGCACAGTGCCGCCAGCTGCATGGCCGGCACGCTCAGCCACGCGCTGAGGAACAGGCCGATTGCCCCCAGGGCGTAAAGCAGGCCGAGGTGGCCATAGCGGTCGTTCAGGCGGTCGGAGCTACGCGGCACGATCAGCAGGCCGATGATGCCGAACAGGTAAGGCACGGCCGAAACGAAACCGGTGACCAGGTCACTGCCGCCGAACTGATGGATCAGCGTGGGTAGCCAAAGGCCAAGGCCGTAGATGCTCAGGGTCACCGGCAGGTAGAACAGCGCCAGCAACAGCACCCGGCTGTCCTTCAGGGCATGCAACGGATTGCCATGGCGGGTCTGGCCGAACTCGCGCAGGTCGTTGGCCAGTTGTTCCTGCAGCCAGCTGCGTTGCTCGTCGCTGAGCCAGCGCACCTTGGCCGGGCTATCCGGCAACAGGCGCAGGGTCGGCCAGGCCAGCAACACCGCCGGGGTACCAATGCAGATGAACAGCCATTGCCAGCCATGCAGGCCGTAGATGCCATCGAGCCCCAGCAGCGCGCCCGAGAGCGGCCCGGTGATCAGCATCGCCAGCGGCTGGGAGAGGATGAAGAAGCCGAGGATCTTGCCGCGATGGCGTACCGGGTACCACTGGGTGATGTAGTACAGCACGCCCGGGAAGAAGCCCGCCTCGGCCGCCCCCAGCAGAAAGCGCATCACGTAGAAACCGTTGGGCCCGGTGACGAAGGCCATGCCGACGGTGATCGCGCCCCAGGTGACCAGGATGCGGGCGAACCAGCGGCGGGCGCCAAAGCGGTCGAGCAACAGGTTGCTCGGCACCTCGAACAGGAAGTAACCAATGAAGAAGAGCCCGGCACCAAGGCCGTAGGCAGCGTCACCCAGGCCGATGTCGGCGCCCATGTGCAGCTTGGCGAAGCCCACCGCGGAACGGTCGACATAGGCCACCAGGTAAAGCAGTACCAGAAAAGGGATTAGTTTCAGTGTGATCAGGCGGACGAGCCGCTGCTCCTGAATCATGGCGATGTCTCCAATTGTTCTTGTAATGGGTACAGCACCGGCCGGGGACTTTTTGGCAGACCTCTGACCTGGGTGAATGATCTTATAGTATTACTATTTAATTCAACAAGCCTTCACAGAGACCATTTTTCTCAGTACATTCGACGCCACAACGACAAATAGTAATACTAATTAGGTACCCCCATGTCTGATCACAAACGCCCTCTGCGCTCCGCCCAATGGTTCGGCACCGCTGACAAGAACGGTTTCATGTACCGCAGCTGGATGAAGAACCAAGGCATTCCGGACCACGAATTCCAGGGCAAGCCGATCATCGGCATCTGCAACACCTGGTCGGAGCTGACCCCGTGCAACGCGCACTTCCGCAAGATTGCCGAACACGTCAAGAAGGGGGTGCTGGAGGCTGGCGGCTTCCCGGTGGAGTTCCCGGTGTTTTCCAGCGGCGAGTCCAACCTGCGCCCCACCGCCATGCTCACCCGCAACCTGGCGAGCATGGACGTGGAGGAAGCGATCCGTGGCAACCCGGTGGACGCCGTGGTGCTGCTGACCGGCTGTGACAAGACCACCCCGGCGCTGCTGATGGGCGCGGCGAGCTGTGACGTGCCGGCGATCGTGGTTACCGGTGGGCCGATGCTGAACGGCAAGCACAAAGGCAAGGACATTGGCGCCGGCACCATCGTCTGGCAGATGCACGAGGCCTACAAGGCCGGCCAGATCGACCTCAACGAGTTCCTCTCGGCCGAGGCCGGCATGTCGCGCTCGGCAGGTACCTGCAACACCATGGGCACCGCCTCGACCATGGCCTGCATGGCCGAAGCGCTGGGCACCTCGCTGCCGCACAACGCCGCCATTCCGGCGGTAGATGCACGCCGCTACGTGCTGGCCCACCTGTCGGGCATGCGCATTGTCGACATGGTGCGCGAAGACCTGCGCCTGTCGAAAATCCTCACTCGCGAAGCCTTCGAGAACGCCATCCGCGTCAACGCCGCCATCGGTGGCTCGACCAACGCGGTGATTCACCTCAAGGCCATTGCCGGGCGCATCGGCGTGGACCTGCAGCTGGAAGACTGGACCCGCATCGGCCGCGGTACGCCAACCTTGGTCGACCTGCAGCCCTCGGGCCGTTTCCTGATGGAAGAGTTCTACTATGCCGGCGGCCTGCCTGCGGTCATCCGCCGCCTGGGCGAACACGGCCTGCTGCCCAACCCTGCCGCGCTGACGGCCAACGGCAAGAGCCTGTGGGACAACTGCCAGGCCGCACCGCTGTATGACGAAGAGGTGATCCGCCCGCTCGACAAGCCGCTGGTGGCCGACGGCGGTATCTGCATCCTGCGCGGCAACCTGGCGCCCAAGGGTGCTGTGCTCAAGCCGTCAGCCGCCACCCCGGCGCTGATGCAGCATCGTGGCCGTGCGGTGGTGTTCGAGAACTTCGACGATTACAAGGCACGCATCAACGACCCCGAGCTGGAGGTGGACGCCAGTTCCGTACTGGTGATGAAGCATTGCGGGCCCAAGGGTTACCCGGGCATGGCCGAGGTCGGCAACATGGGCCTGCCGGCCAAGCTGCTGGCCCAGGGCGTGACCGACATGGTGCGCATTTCCGATGCTCGCATGAGCGGCACCGCCTACGGCACCGTAGTGCTGCACGTGGCGCCGGAAGCGGCAGCTGGCGGGCCATTGGCTGCCGTGCGTGAGGGTGACTGGATCGAACTGGATTGCAAGGAAGGCCGCCTGCACCTGGACATTTCCGACCAGGAACTGGCCGGCCGCCTGGCCGACCTGCAAGCCCCGCCGCAGCTGATCAGCGGTGGTTACGCCAGGCTGTACCTGGACCACGTCATGCAGGCCGACGAAGGTTGCGACTTCGACTTCCTGGTCGGTTGCCGAGGGGCGGCGGTGCCCAAGCACTCGCACTAAGGCCTGAAGCCTGTCGGTTAGCGTCATCGGGGCTGCTGCGCAGCCCATCGCCGGCAAGCCGGGCTCCCACAGGGACTGCGAAGCTGTTGGCAGGTAACTCGTAGCCCTCAGGCTTGCGCTGTACCTGTGGGAGCGGGCAAGCCCGCGAAGAGGCCGCCGCTGTTTTCACAGGACTCTGTCAAACTGCTCCGGCCAGTCCCTGCGGGTAAACACCTGCCCTTCCCGCCTCACCCGCCGTACTTCCTCAAGGTCCACCTCACAGACCAGCCACTGACTGTTGGCAGGGCTCGATTCTTCACTCAAGGCCACCACCCCATCCCCCGGCATTCCATGATCCGGTGGCACGAACAACCCTGCACGGCCGATATTCTCGTCCAGCGCCGGCGACCAGGGCGCCAGCCCGACCGTAGGGCTCTGCAACACCGCGATCTGGTTCTCCAGCGCCCGCGCCTGGGCACCGATACGCACCCGGTGGTATCCCGCCTCGGTGTCGGTACAGCTCGGCGCCAGGATCAGGTCGGCACCACCCTCGGCCAGGCGCCGCGCCAGCATCGGGAATTCATTGTCATAACAGATCAGGATGCCCAGGCGCCCCAGTTCGGTGTCGAACACCTGCAGCCCCTGCCCCGCCGCGATGTCCCACTGCTCGCGCTCGAAGCGGGTCATCATCAGCTTGTCCTGGAAACCCAGCACACCCTTGGGGCCGAACAGCCAGGCACGGTTGCGGTAGCGCCCGTCGCTGTCCAGCACCGGTACGCTACCCGGTTGCAGGTAGATACCCCAGCGCCGGGCAAGGCTCTCGCACAGGGCTTTCCAAGGTTCGATCAGCGGCTGGATGCCGGCGATGGAGGCCTTCAGGTCACCTCGCTGCTCGGCACTCAGTTGCCCGCTGAGCACCAGCCCGGCGTACTCCGGCAACAGCAGCAGGCGGGCCCCCGCCTCCACTGCTTCGGCGCACAGGCCTTGCAGGTGGTCGGCATAGGCCTCCCAGGTTTCATGCAGCTCGATGGCGTACTGGCAGGCCGCCAGGCGGATCATATCGGCAATTCCTTGAGCCAGAACGACATCAGCTTATCGGAGCTTTCCTGCTCGTCCAGGTCGCGCCAGGCGTAGCTGGTGCGCAGCGACGGGTCGTGCAGGAAGCCGCGGTTACGCCAGAAGCCATGCAATGGCTTGTAGTCCGCGGGGCGCCGTGGATGCACACCTGGCCGCTCTACCGCGCAGAACGCGCAGTAGTCGAACTCGGCCAGCTTGTGCGCGTAGGACTCGCGCTCGATGAAAAAGCGCACCCCCAAGCCCTGGCCACGGTACTCGGGCAGTACCACCGACTCACCGAAGTAGTACACGCTGGCCGGGTCGCGCCCCTGGGCCAGGAACGGCTGCTGGAACTCGGGGGCGACATCGACCAGCGGCAGGCCGGTGGAGGCGCCAACGACCTTGCCGTCGTCCAGCGCCAGCACCACCAGGCTGCGCCCGGAGCGGGCATAGGTGGCCAGGTAGTCGGCCTCGTACTCCGGGGTGCCGTCATAAAGGTAGGGAAACTCGCGGAACACGGTAAGGCGCAGGCGAGCGAGGTCATCGATGTAAGGCGCGATAGCGGCGCCGTGCAACAGGCGTATTTCCATGCTTGGCGGTCGTTTTGTCGATGTGGATGACGCGCTCGGCTAAGCCGGGCTTGAGGGGAAACCCTATCATCCGGAGCAACGACCCGCCTTTTCCCTCCACGACAGGTATTGTTCCATGACCGCTACCGAACTGGTAAATGCTTACTACGCCGCCTTCAACGCTGGCGACATGCCGGCCTTTCTCGCCCTGCTCAGCGAGGATGTGATCCACGACATCAACCAGGGCGAGCGGCAGATGGGCAAGGCGCGGTTTGCAGCGTTCATGGACAAGATGAACCGCTGCTACCGCGAGCGCCTGGCCGATATCGTAGTGATGCAGAACGCCGACGGCAGCCGCGCGGCGGCCGAGTTCACCGTGCATGGGGAATATCTGGCCGATGACGAAGGGTTGCCGGCGGCCAACGGGCAGACCTATGTACTGCCGGCGGGGGCGTTCTTCTATATCCATTGCGGGAAGATTGCCCGGGTGACCAACTACTACAACCTCAATGACTGGGTTGAGCAGGTGGGTTAAGCCTGGTTGAGTTGAGCTGTGTTGCCTGCACTGGCCTCATCGCCGG
>NZ_JBNRIJ010000036.1:0-29845 GCF_053557675.1 Pseudomonas sp. XP1
CCCACAGGGACTGCACCGGATTCGAGACTTGTGCAGTCCCTGTAGGAGCGGGCAAGCCCGCGAAGAGGCCGGCACAGGCAGCTACCTGATGACAGTCAACCGCCCCAGCACAGTCTGCCGCGAAAAGCCCATCACCTTGCCCAGCGAATCCAGCGCCAGCAATGGCGCGGCCACCGGGAAACTGCCACTGACCTTGCGCTGCCCCAACTCATCATCGAGCAACAGAATGCGCCCCGGGTAGTAACGCCCCAGGTCCTCGACCACCTGCGCCAGCGGCACCTGGTAGTAATTCAGCCAGCCCTGGCGCCAGGCCAGGCGGTTGTCGCTGGCCACCGTCAGAGTGTCGCCGACTCTGCCGCCAGCGTAGGTCGCCTGCTGGTTGGCCGTCAGTTCACGTGCTGCGGCGCCCGGCACCGGGCTCACCGCCACCCGCCCGCTTTGCACCGTGACCTGGGCGCCCTCGCCCTGCTTGCGCACTTCAAACTGGGTACCCAGCACGCGCACCTCGCCACCAGCAGCTTCCACCACGAATGGCGCGCCGGTATGCGTGACCTGGAAGAACGCCGCGCCATGCAACAACCGCACGCGGCGCTCGCCCTGCGCAAAATCGACCGCAATCGCGCTCCCCGCATCCAGCATCACCTGCGACTGGTCGGGCAAGGTCACTTGGCGAACTTGATCAGCACTGCTGTAGTCGGCCTGCAGGTCCTGCAGCCACAAGCCCGGGTGCCAGCCACCGGCAACGCCCACGGCCAGTACCAGGCAGGCAGCCACCGCCAGCGCTGCAGCCCGCTGCAGCCAGGGGTGCCTGGCCGGTGGCCTGGCCATCGCATCCAGATAACGTTGCAGGCTTGCCTGTTCTTCAGCGGCCAGACGCGCCGCCGGGATGGCGCTGTTCTGCCACAGCAGCTGGGCCTGGGCGTAGGCCTCACGGTGCCCGGGATCGGCCAGCAGCCAGCGCTTGAACCCCGCGCCCTCGGCTTGTTCAGGCTGTTCGTTGATACGGCTGAGCCACTGCAACGCGGCCCGGGACTGCGCCTCGGTGATCGGCGGTAAACGGCTCATCGACGGGCACTCCCTGGCCGGCGTAGGGTGGACGCGGGCTCGGCCACACTCGCCTTGCACGCTTCGAGGGCGCGCATCATATGCTTTTCCACAGCACTCTGGGACAGTTGCATGGCCTTGGCGATCTCGCCGTACTTGCAGCCGTGGATACGATTGAGCAGGAAGATCTGCCGGGTACGCTCGGGCAAGGCGCGCAAGGCAGCGTCGATGCGCTGCAAGTCGTGATCGACCTCCACAGCCTGTTCCGGGGCCTGGGCCATGGCCGCTTCATCCAGCGGCAGCACAGCTTCGGCCACGCGCTCGCGGCTGCCTTCGCTGCGCAGGTGGTCGATGGCCAGGTTGCCGGCGCAACGCAGCAGGTAGGTGTCCAGCGCCTCGACCTTGACCTCGGGGCGACGCCAGAAGCGCAGGAACAGTTCCTGGACCAGGTCCGATGCCGTGGCCCGGCAGCCGACCCGGCGGCTCACCAGGGCCTCCATGCGTGCCCGCTGGGCCTGGAACACCTGGACGAAGCGCGCACGCCCGCCGCCGCTTTCGGCATCCGCCTCGATCATGTCGCCCGGCTCGCTCACCTGGTCACTCGGCGAACAGGGCCAGCAACGGCCCCAGCACCACGCTGGCGGCCGCCAGGCCCAGCAACAGGCGGGGCTGGTATGGCAGGCCGAACACCCACAGGGTCACCCCAGCCATCATCACTGCAGTCCACTCCACCAGGCCATGGGCCCAGCCACGCAGGTGCACGCTGAACACCAGCGACAGCACCTGCAGCAGCCAGCCGGCGCTTCGCAACAGCCGCAACTGCCCGGGGCGTGGCTTGTGCCCGAGCAGGTCGACGAAGTGCTTCTCCATGGCCAGGCACAGGGCAACGAAGCCGGCGTAAGCGATCAGTGCATTACCCAGCATCAGCTCGCCTCCGCCGTTTCAGTGCCTGGTTTCCTCGCTGCACGAGGGGCCCGTTTGGCCACAGGCTTCGGGCTGTGCAACATCTTCCCGGCCAGCCAGGCCAAAAACAGGCCGGTGCCCAATGCGGTCAGGTCGAAGCCGGCCATGGCCCAGTCCTCCGCCGGCAGCGAATTGTTCAGGCCTTGGCCGGTGGTAAGGCCGTTGAGCAGCGGCAGCAAGGTAAAGGCCAGCGCGCCCAGAGCCAGTTGCTCGCCCCATGCCCGGCGCCCACTGCGCAGCACAGCGTGCAACAGCGACAGGCCCCAGGCGCTGAAGAAGGCATTGACCTCCCAGTCGGCCCGGCCTTCGACACCCATCGGGATCAGGCGGTTGGCCCAGAAAAAGCCCGCTACGGCCAGCAACAGGCCGCTCATGCTGGCGATATTGAGCACCTCGACCAGGCGCAGTTCGCCCGGCAAGCGCTCGCTCCTGGCATGCTTGAGCTGACGCTTGCCCAGCCACATCACCAGCCCGGTACCGATCACCGCGGTACCGGCCACGCCAAAGAAGAAATACAGCCAGCGCAGCCAGGGGCCGGCGAAATTGCCCATGTGCAGGCCGGCAAAGCTGAAGGCGGTCATCATCGCCCCGCTCTCCGGCTTGCCCTGTTTAAGCAGCACACCGCTCGCGCCATCGAAGGTCCAGTTGGCGCTGCGCCGATAGGCCACATGGTCGGCCGCGGACTGGGTAAAGGTGACACGGGCATTGCTGTCGCCGGCATTTTCCACCTGGATACGGCCGATACGCGCGCCCGGTTGCATGTCCTGCACCTTGGCGTACAAGCTCGGCAACGGTACCAGCGGCGCGGCCACATGAGCGGCCTTGGGCGCATTGTTACGGCCAAACAGGTCGTTGAAGTACTTGCCGGTGTCATTGCCGTAGCTGGCCATGATGCCCGCCGGCATCACCATGTACATGAACAGCACCAGGCTGCTGTAGCTGATCATCAGGTGGAACGGCAGCACCAGCACGCCAATGGCGTTGTGCCCGTCCAGCCACGAGCGCTGGCCCTTGCCGGGGCGGAAGGTGAAGAACTCCTTGAAAATCTTCTTGTGGGTGATGATGCCGGTGACCAGCCCCAGCAGCATGATGAAGGCGCAGAACGTCGACAGCCAGCGGCCGAAGGGGTATGGCATCTGCAGCTGGAAGTGGAAGCGGTAGAAGAACTCGCCACCGCGGCTGTCGCGTGCCTCCACCGGCTGGCCGGTCTGGGTATCGAGGGTCTTGGTGACGAAGCCGCGTGGCCCGCCATTGGGGTCGCGATAACCCACGCTCAAGGCGGCCTCGCGAGCGTTGGGCATGCGGATCAGCCAGGTGCCCGAATGCCCGGCGTTGTCCTGCAGGTACCGCTGAGCCACCTCCAGGCTATGGGTCGGGTCGAGTGCATGGCTGCGCACTTCTGGCTGCGACCAGTGGGTGATTTCTTCCTTGAAATACGACAGCGTGCCGGTGAGGAAGATGGCGAACAACAGCCAGCCGAAGATCAGGCCGGTCCAGGTGTGCAGCCAGGCCATGGCCTGGCGGAAGCCTTCTTTCATGGGTTTTTCATCCAGTAGGCCAACCCGCTGATCACTCCCAGCAGCACGCTTGGCGCCAGCACGCCCAGCCAGGCGCGCAAAGCGCTGCGGCAGGCGAAGCACCAGATGAATGCCAGCAGGTAGAAGACGAATGACAGCAGCAGGCCGGTGAGCGTGGCATCGACCTGTGGCAGTGGCGCTACCAGGGCAATACAGACGCTGGCCACGGACGCCAGCAGGTAGCCGCCCAGCAGCGCGGCCAAGCTACGTGAAGTCACGGCCAGGCGATAGCTGAGCGAGGGACCGGCGGTTTTGCGCGTCATGGCGAAGGTCCGGGCGTTTTCGGGGCTGCAATAATAATGATTTCAATTCTCATAAGCAAAGCCTGCCCGATGAGCCGCCTGCCGCCTTGAATGCAACAAGAAATTTATTTTCAAAAAGGGCTTGAATTCGTTTCGCCGTTGCCTGACCTTAGAGTCAAGAGGCGCAGAAATTCCAAGGGTCTCAAAGGCCTAGGCGCGTCTCCCATGCGAGCAAGCTGAATAAGGATTGAATCATGCAAATCCAGGTCAACAGCAGCAACCATTTCGAAGGCAACGCCCGGCTCGACCAGTGGGTCCGCAGCACACTGCAGAACTCGCTGGAACGTTACGAAGACGACCTCACCCGCATCGAGGTTCACCTGCGCGACGAGAACGGCGCCAAGCCCGGACCGCATGACAAACGCTGCCAGATGGAGGCTCGCCCCAAAGGCCACCAACCGATTTCCGTGACCCACACAGCTACTTCGCTGGACCAGGCGGTAGATGGTGCAGCCACCAAGCTCAACCACGCGCTGGAACACTTCTACGGCAAGCTGCGCAGCAAGCGCGGAGCCCTGGAACTGAGTGACCCGGACGCCTGATCGGCAATGCAAACGCCCGGCCTGATGCCGGGCGTTTTCGTTTGTATCGATCGATGGCGCTGAACCAACAGGTAATTTCCCCGGTCAACTTCTGCACTCATTCACCGCAGAAGCATGACCATGAATAACCCATTCGAACGAATCAGCGCTGCATTCGCCCCCGAATACCGGGTCAACCTGAGCATTGCAAACCTCGACGGCAGCATCATGCTGACCTTGTCCGACGACGCTGGCGTGGTCGCCAAGCGCCTCATCACCCAGGCCCAGCGCAATGACCCGGTGCGCCTGCAGCGAGTGATCGACAGCATCCGCCTGGGCCTGGCCATCGAACACAGCCAGAACCCCCTGCAGGTGCTGGCCGCGCTGACCCGTGACGCCCGCCGCGAGCCACGCCACTTCATCGCCAACTGAGGGCTACTTGCCCTCCTCCACTTCCTTGCCGTTGGCATCCAGTACCTTGGTCGAGGGGTAACGGTACGAGGCATAGCGCACCACCAGGATCGCGAACGCCAGCAACAGGATGCCACCGCAGACGTACAACAGCCCTACGTCCGGCGCCTTGTGGTGCGAGACATCGCCGATCAGCAGGCGGGTCAGCGCAGTGATGGCCACGTACAGCAGGAAGCGAATAGGCATGTGGTTGGTCTTGAAGTAGATACCGACCATCGCCCCCAGCTCCAGGTAGATGAACAGCAGCAGGATGTCATCGACACTGACCCCGCCCTTGCCGAGCATGTCCAGGAACGTCATCACCGCCGCATAGGCGGTGATCGCGCCAATGCCGAACAGCGCCAGGTAATGGAATGCCTCGACGCACAGGTTGCCCAGCGAGTCGGCCGAGCCGTGCAGGCCCTTGCGCAGCTTTTCTGCCCATTTGATGTTCACGATGTTCCATTCCCCGATACGTCTTGAAGGATGATGCGTCACCGGTGTGACGCTTGTGCCATGCAGTTAAAAGGCCAGGCCCCTGCCTTGGAAGGCGACCGATTGCCGCAAGGCACGTTGAGGCGTGGCAAGTTGCCAGAAACATGGCTTCGCCTTTATGGCAGCTGTCATGGGGCACCTCGTATGCGCCGGCTTTTGGTTTGATGATGACCTCAATGCATGAGCTGGAAACGTTGCGGGCTTTGCTTGAGTCGGCACTGGTTCAGATGCAGATGCCCGCTGAGCCTTGGACTTTGCACTGAGGTTTGAGTGTTGCGTTGTCTGGGCTGGCCTCTTCGCGGGTAAACCCGCTCCCACAGGATCTCCACAGGCCTTTGAGGTAGATGCAGTACTTGTGGGAGCGGGTTCACCCGCGAAAGGGCCCGGATGGCCAAGGCGCTGATGGATGATGCTGAGTTGGGCATGAAGCAGTAAGCCCTCTGCACCACGCTACAATTTCTGCTTGCGAAGCAATCAACATTGCCATTACTGTATATAGATACAGCAAATCGAAACGCAACCAGCAAAAGGCATAGAGGTGATGAATGGCCGTCGAAGTGGTGTACCGCAGCAGCCGCGACCCGGAGCGCTTGTTCATGGATAAGGCCGAAGCAGACCGTCACGACAAGATGCTCGAACTGGCCGAGCGCCTGGCCGAAGTACTGCACAAGGCAGTGCCCTCGCTGACCGAGCAGCAGGTCGAGGAAGCCGGTATCTACATGGCCAAGAACCGCGATGTGTTCGCCCGGGCATTCAAGAGCCAGCCGGATGCACTGGCCGAGTTGCTCGAAGCGCCAGCGGCCGAGTAATTGCCTGCACTGGCCTCATCGCCAGCAAGCTCCACAGGGGGGTACATGGCTTGCTCCATTGCTCAGGTCACCTCATTGCCCTGTAGGAGCAGCCTTGTGCTGCGAAGAGGGTAGTTGAGCAGCAGATATTCTTCGGCAGTAATGGCCTCTTCGCAGCGCAAGGCTGCTCCTACAAGTCGGCGCGACAGGGGGGCGCTGGCTTGCCGGCGATGGGGCCAGTGCAAGAACACAAATTACTTCAGCCGTAGAGCAACCGCTCCGCCAGCATCTGCGCTACCCGCGCCGGCGAGCGTTTCTCTGCCTGGGCATGGCCAAACACTTCGGTCAGCCGTGAAGGTATACGCGCCAGGTGCGCAGTGATGGTGCCCAGGTCTTCGCCACGATGGGTAAGTGCCACGTAGATCAACCCACCGGCATTGATCACGTAATCGGGTGCATACAGTATCCCGCGCGACTCCAACTGGTCGGCTACCTGCAAGGTAGTCAGCTGGTTGTTCGCCGCCCCCGCCACTGCCGCGCAACGCAACTGCATCACGCTCTGCCCGTTCAACACCGGCCCCACGCCGCAAGGGGCAAAGATGTCGCAAGGGGTGCTGATCAATGCATCATTGGTCACCGGATGGGCATTGAACTGCTCCACCGCCAGCCGCACCCGCCCAGGGTCCAGATCGCTCACCAGCAGGTCAGCACCCGCTGCGTGCAGTTGCTCCGCCAGCGCATAACCGACATTGCCCAGCCCTTGCACCGCCACCCGCAACCCTTGCAGGTCATCACTGCCAAGACGGAACGAAGTGGTGGCACGAATGCCGGCAAAAACCCCCATCGCCGCATGCGGTGATGGGTCACCCGAGGCCGTGGTGCTGGTCACATGGGGTGTGCTCTGGGCAATGCAGTCCATGTCCAGGGTCGAGGTGCCGCTGTCCACGGCAATGATGAAGCGCCCTTGCAAAGTGTCAATGAAGCGGCCAAAGGCCTCGAAAAGCGCGGCACGGTTTTCCACATGCGGGTTGCGCATGATCACCGCCTTGCCGCCCCCCAGTGGCAGGCCGGCCAGCGCCGCCTTGTAGCTCATGCCTTGGGCCAGGCGAATGGCGTCGGTCATGGCGCTTTCATCGTCGGCATAGGGCAGGTAGCGGCAACCGCCCATCGCCGGACCCAGTTGTTCGCTGTGGATCGCCACCACGGCCTTCAGGCCGGTGGGCGGGTCGGTGAACAAGTGCAGCGACTGGGTACGGGTGCTTTGCATCAGAGCGAACATCGACAGGCTCCCCTACGAGGTGCTCCTTCCAGTATAGGCACGGCCTTTGGGCTGGCGCCGCCGCCGGACCACTGGACGAAACCGCGCGCCGCGGCTAATACTCAAGCGTGTGTGGAGAAGCCCATGAAGCCACGTCAAGCCTGCCTGGCCTGCCTGGAACGCGAGCCCGTCGCCCTGCTGGAAGCCGCATTATGGATTGCCGCCGAGCATGACCGCAGCGTCGAGCCCGCGATCAACCTTGCCAATCTGAATGACCTGCAGCGCGAGATCAGCGCCAACCTGCCGATGCTGCCGCTGTGCGAACTGGCCCAGCCACTGCTGCGCCAACTCAATGCCCTGGGCTTCCAGCAGGATGAATATCACCCGCTGCGCCCGCATGCCGCGATGATGGACAAGGTGCTGCAACGCCGCCGTGGCCAACCGCTGACCCTGGCCATCCTCGCCCTGGAACTGGCCCGGCGCCTGTCCATCCCCCTTGAGGGCGTAGGCTTCCCCGGCCATTTCCTGCTGCGTGTACCCGGTGCCGATCACCTGCTCGACCCCTGTGGTGGTCGGCGCCTGTACCCCAACGATTGCCGTGAGCTGCTGGCTCGCCAGTTTGGCCCGCATGTAGCGCTGACCGCAGAGCACATGCGCACCGCCAGCCCGTTGCAGATGCTGCAACGCCTGTCACGCAACCTGCGCCAGTTGCACATCAGCAACGACAACCACCTGGCGGCGCTGATCGATGCCGAGCGGGTCATGCAGCTGGGCCCGGTGCAGGTCAGCGACTATGTGACCCGCGCCTCGCTCTACCAGTACCTGGATTGCCCTCAGGCCGAGCGCTTCGACCTGGAGCATGCATTGCTGCTGACGGAGGACCCGGTCCAGCGCCTGAAACTGTCCGAACGTATTGGCAAGCTTCCGACGGCGAACCGTTCCATTCACTGAGCCGGGCTGTCCGGCTGCTGTGCTGGGTGGGCCTGGGCGAACGCCGGGTGCCCCACCGCCAAGGCGGCAACCCGCAGGATGCGCGGGAAGCTGTCGAGGTCGATGTTGAAGCGTTCGGCCGCGTACAACTGCGGGATCAGGTAGATATCCGCCAGGCCCGGCTCATCACCGAAGCAGAAGCCGTGATCGCCTATCAATTGCTCCACTGCCGCCAGCCCCTGGCTGATCCAGTGGCCGATCCACTGGTTGACCTGGCTCTCGTCCTGGCCTGCCTGGCGCAGCCGGTTGAGCACACTGACGTTGTGCAGTGGGTGGATGTCGCAGCCGATGATCGCCGCAACACCCCGCACCTTGGCGCGCGCCTCGGCCGTGGCTGGCAGCAGTGCGGGCTGTGGATAAACCTCTTCCAGATACTCGATGATCGCCGGCGACTGCACCAGCAGCTCGCCGCCATCGGTGCGCAAGGCCGGCACGCGGCCCTGCGGGTTGACCGCAACATAACCCGCACCGCGCTGCTCACCCTGCAACAGGTTGACCGGCAGGGACTGGTAGGCCAGCCCCTTCAGTGCCAGGGCAATACGCACTCGGTAGGACGAGGTGGAACGGTAATAGGTGTACAGCTCCATGCCCCGCCTCCTCAGTTGGCCGCGATGACCGTGCCGCGGCATTCGCCGAAACCGATGCTGGCCACGCCATCACGCACGCAGCGAGCACGCAGGATGATCTCATCGCCATCTTCGAGGAACTTGCGCACCTCGCCACTGGCCAGTTCCACCGGGTGCTTGCCGCCTTCGGTGATCTCCAGCAGGCTGCCGAACGAGCCTGGCGTTGCGCCCGACAGCGTGCCAGAACCGAACAGGTCGCCCGGTTGCAGCTGGCAACCGTTGACGCTGTGGTGCGCAACCAGCTGCGCCACGGTCCAGTACATGCTGCGGGTGTTGCTCAGGGTCAGGCGGTGTGGGGCGAGGCCCTGCTCGCGCATTTGCTCGGTCAGCAGCAGTACCTCAAGCTCGATATCGAAAGCACCTGCGGCCTGGTCGCGCTTGTCCAGCAGGTACGACAGTGGCTGCGGGTCGCCTTCCGGGCGTGCCGGCTGAGCACAGCGGAACGGTTCCAGCGCTTCGGCGGTAACCACCCAGGGCGAGATGGTGGTGATGAAGCTCTTGGACAGGAACGGCCCCAGCGGCTGGTATTCCCAGGCCTGGATATCGCGCGCCGACCAATCGTTGAGCAGGCACAGGCCGGCCACATGCTCGGCGGCATCGCCTATCGGGATCGCCTGGCCAATGTCGTTGCCCTGGCCGATCCAGATACCCAGCTCCAGCTCGTAGTCCAGGCGCGCACAGGGACCGAAGCTCGGCTCGGTGTGCCCGGCCGGCAGGGTCTGGCCCTTGGGCCGGCGCACATCGGTGCCGGACGGGCGGATGGTCGAGGCGCGGCCGTGATAACCGATCGGCACGTACTTGTAGTTGGGCAACAGCGGGTTGTCGGGGCGGAACAGCTTGCCCACGTTCGTGGCGTGCTCGATGCCCACGTAGAAATCGGTGTAGTCACCTATCTGCGCTGGCACATGCAGCTGGCAGGCGCTGGCCGGGTACAGCGCGGCCTGCAGTGCCGTCTGGTGTTCGCTGTTTTCACCCAGCAGCACCTGCAGGCGCTCGCGCAGGGCAACGCGGGCGCCGCGGCCGAGGGCGAAGAATGCGTTCAAGACACCACCACGGGTGGCCTCGACCGCGGTCTTGGCGGCCCCGTCGAACAACCCGGCGGCCAGCACCGCCTCCAGGTCGAGGATCGCGTCGCCGATGGCCACGCCACAACGCCTTGCTTCACCCGGCCGGCTGAAGATACCCAACGGCAGGTTCTGCAGCGGGAAATCGCTGTGCCCGTTGGCGTGCTCGACCCAGCTACGGGCAATGGCGGTCTGATTCATGGGTTATCTCCGGTTCGGGTTGAAGGTGCTCGGCAAGGTGGCCCAGCAACTATCGTAGTCGGCCTGCAACTGCGGGCATTCAAGGGCTTGCAGGCTCGGGCGCAGCACCTGGCTGGTCTCGAACATGAAGGCCATGGTGTTGTCGATCTTGTGCGGCGCCAGGTCGGCGGCAATGGCCTTTTCGCAGGTTTCGGCGTCGGGGCCATGGGCGCTCATCACCCCGTGCAGCGAGGCACCGCCCGGCAGGAAGCCCTCGGCCTTGGCGTCGTAGGCGCCGCTGATCAGGCCCATGAACTCGTTCATCAGGTTGCGGTGGAACCATGGTGGACGGAAGGTGTTCTCGGCCACCATCCAGCGTGGCGGGAAGATCACGAAGTCCATGTTGGCCAGGCCATGCACGCTGGTCGGCGAGGTCAGCACGGTGAAGATCGATGGATCCGGGTGGTCGAAGCTGACCGTGCCGATGGTGTTGAAGCGGCGCAGGTCGTACTTGTACGGCACGTTGCTGCCGTGCCAGGCGACCACGTCCAGTGGCGAGTGCTGCAGTTCGCAGGCCCAGTGTTCGCCGAGGAACTTCTGCACCAGCTGCACCGGGCCATCGGCCTCTTCGTACTGCGCCACCGGGGTGAGGAAGTCGCGCGGGTTGGCCAGGCCGTTGCTGCCGATCGGGCCCAGGTCCGGGATGCGCAGCGGCGCGCCGTGGTTTTCGGCGATGTAGCCACGGGCCTCGCCGTCGAGCAGTTCGACGCGGAACTTCATGCCACGCGGGATAACCGCGATTTCCAGCGGCTCGACTTCCATCACCCCCAGTTCGGTGGCAATGCGCAGGCGGCCTTGTTGCGGCACCAGCAGCAGTTCACCGTCGGCGTTGAAGAACACCCGCTCCATGGAACGGTTGGCGCGGTAGATGTAGATGCTCACGCCGGCCGGTTTATCCGCAGCGGCGTTGGCCACCATGGGCAGCCAGCCCTCGATGAAATCGGTCGCTTCGACGGGGATCGGCTGGGGGTTCCAGCGCAGGCGGTTTGGGGTGATGGCCCCCAGCGGGCCGGTCAGCGGCTGACGCGCCAAGCGCTCGAAACGCGGGTGCAGGGCAGACGGACGAATACGATACAGCCAGGTGCGGCGCAGCTCGCTGCGGGTCATGGTGAACGCCGTGCCCGAGAGCAGCTCGGCATACAGCCCATAGGGCGCCTTCTGCGGCGAGTTCTGCCCGACCGGCAAGGCCCCTGGCAGCGCTTCGCTGGCAAACTCGTTGCCGAAGCCGCTTAGGTAGTGAAGGTCGGGTGACGTATCGCGATTCATCGATGCCTCCGGGCTCTGGCCGAGCCGTTGCTGGCAGCTGGCTGCTGGCCCGGGGCGGGGTGGCAGCGCGTCTGCATTGTTTTTATCGTAATCAGATTACGAATAACGTAATTTGCTACGGGCAATGCGTCAAGCTATAAAGGCGCGACTCGACGAATCCGGAAGAAGATGTCCATGGCCAAAGCCAGCTCCCCCGCCGACAACGGCAAGCAGAAAGTCCGCTCGGCGGAGGTCGGCACCGACATCCTCAAGGCCCTTGCCGAACTCTCCCCGTCCACTTCCCTGTCACGCCTGGCGGAACATGTGCAGATGCCGGCGAGCAAGGTGCACCGTTACCTTCAGGCACTGATCGCCAGCGGTTTTGCCGAGCAGGATGCGGCCACCAACCATTACGGCCTTGGGCGGGAGGCACTGCGGGTGGGGCTGGCGGCGCTGGGCAGCATCGATGTACTGAAGATTGCCGCGTTGCCGTTGTCGCAGCTGCGCGATGAACTGAACGAGAGCTGCTTCGTTGCCGTATGGGGCAACCAGGGCGCGACAGTGGTCAGCATCGAGCCGGCGGTGCGCGCGGTCACCGTGGTAACGCAGATAGGCTCGGTACTGCCGCTGCTCACGTCGTCTACCGGGCTGGTGTTCGCCGCCTACCTGCCCGAGCGCGAGACCGTGGAGTTGCGTGACCGGGAACTGGCCGCCCTGCAGCACAGCGCCGCCGACTACCAGGCGGTACTGGCGGGCATTCGTGAACGTGGCCTGCACCATGTGCACGGGCTGTTGATGCCGGGCGTGGATGCGTTGTCGGCCCCCGTGTTCAATGCCATGGGGCAGATCGCCGCGGTGATGACCGTGGTCGGGCCGACGTCGATCTTCCATGCCGACGAGCATGGCCCGGCGGCGCAACGGCTGCTGGCGGCAGCGCGGGAAACCAGCTGGCGCATGGGCTATACGCCCGCCGGCTGAGCGCCTGCGGCACTATTGCCCGATACGTAAAGGTGAATGTCATAAGCGGCTATTTTTCCTACAGGATCAGGCGCTTATTCTTAACTCACTGGCCGGCATGAAGGGCTCTCCCCCCCGCCTTTCAGGCCTGCGAGGTTCACCGACGTAGATTTTGAAGCTCCTTGATCTGACGTCTCGATTGGCCGCTGCGGCTTGCAGCGGCCTTTTTTATCTGCCCTGAAAAACTCTTCGCCCGTGCCGGCAGACAAGTTTCAGCCCAGCGGATACTTCTGCAAGTTCGCCATCATCTGCTGCAACGCCTGCAAGCTGTCCTGCGGGTGCACTGCCCCGTCGAAATCGCCAATCCGTGCCCAGTTCTCTGCCACCTGTTCCGGGGTGAAGCCTTCACGCGGATCGAAGCCTACCCCCAGGCTACGCTCCCACCGTACCTTGCCCACCCAGCCGCCGCCCACTTCGAACAGCTCACCGCTGCCCTGGCACTGCTCGCTGCCCAGGTACACCACCAGCGGGCTGACCAGCTCTGGCTTGAGCCGCTCGAATACCTGAGGCGGGATCAGGCCTTCGGTCATGCGGGTGCCTCCCGTCGGGGCGATGGCGTTGACCAGGATACCGTGCTTGCGTCCTTCGATCGCCAAGGTACGAGTCAGCCCATACAGGCCGAGCTTGGCCATACCGTAGTTGGCCTGCCCGAAGTTGCCGTAGATACCGGACGTGGACGCGGTGAAGATCACCCGCCCCCAGTTTTGCTCGCGCAGGTGCGGCCAGGCAGCGCGGGTGACCTTGTAGGCCCCCTCGACATGCACCTGATACACCTGCTCCCAGTCGCTGTCTTCCATCTTGTGAAACGTCTTGTCACGCAGGATGCCGGCATTGTTCACCAGCACATCGACCCGGCCGAAGCTGTCCAGGGCCTGTTCGACAATACGCGCGCCGTGGCTGACCGAGTCATGGTTGGCAATGGCACTGCCACCAGCGGCGCGGATCTCTGCTACCACTCGGTCGGCGGCGGAGGCGCTGGCACCTTCCCCGTGGGTGGAGCCGCCGAGGTCGTTGACCACCACCCGCGCCCCCCGCGCAGCGAACAGCAGCGCATGGGCACGGCCCAGGCCGCCCCCGGCTCCGGTGACGATCACCACGCGATCTTGCAGACGGACAGGCTCGCTCATGCTCATGGCTCCAGGCAGGTTCAGATCAGCCGAGTGTCCGCCGCCAGCGGCGGGCGGGCAATCAAGCTCACGCAGGCTGAATGCCTGGCAATAACGCAGCAGGATGGTTATGGGGCCGCTGTGCGGCCCATCGCCGGCAAGCCAGCTCCCACACCGACCGCGCCGGCCTCCAGGCCTGCGCTGTACCTGTGGGAGCCGGCTTGCCGGCGATGGGGCCCTGTCAGGACCACGCCACTTTCTTCTGGAAACAGCTCAGCGGTTGTTCACGAAAGGCCAGATAATGGCGCAGCACCTGCACCGGCGCTTCGGTATGCGGGTAATGGCCGATGCCCTGCAACTGCACGGTGTCCGGCTCCGGCACCAGTTGCCGGTAGCGCTCCACCATGTGCGCGCCGGACAGCGGGTCGACGACGCCATTGATGAAGCGCAGCGGCACGCCTTCGTGCTGCATCGCGCCAACCCAGCGTTCGCGGTGCACCCTGCGCTCCGGCATGTACCCCACCAGTTTGTGCAGGATGCGCGTGCCACGGTTGGCGGCGATCAAACTCCAGAAGTCATCCAGCACGCTTTCACTGGGTTGGGTGCAAGAGCCGTAGACCTGGATCACGCTGCGCACCAGGTCGTCACGCCCGAACGAACGCCCTACCAGCCAGCCCAGACGGCTGAGCAGCAACTTCTGGATCAGCAGCATGCGGCAGCTTTCGGGGAACAACCCACTGTTGAGGAACACGCAGCTGGCGATGTTGGCGCGCTGTTCATGATGCCGCGCCAGCAGTTCCTGCGCCACACTGCCGCCGTAGTCATGGGCCAGCAGATGCACGGGCTGGTCGACCTTCAGCTCGGCGAGCAAGGCCTGCTGCAGGTCGGCCTGCTCCATCAGGCTGTACAGGTGATCGACCGGTTTGGCCGAATCACCAAACCCCAGCATGTCGCAGGCGATCAACCGGAAGCGCTGGGCCAATGGCCCCCACAGGTAGCGCCAATCCCAGCTGGCAGTGGGGAAGCCGTGCAACAGAAGCAGGGGCTCTCCTTGCCCTGCGGTCCAGTAGCGGATGCTCTGGCCCCGGAAGCTGAAACTCTGTCCCCGGGTACGCCAGACGCACAATGGAATTTCGGCCATGGGCATCAGAACGGTCCCGGTGAGGTGGTGTTGGTGGAATAGAGCAAGGCTGCGGTCATTGCATGTCACCTCGGCACTTACATGTGCTCTCTATGTCGAGGCAGAGTCTAGCCAGCAGCCCATGGGCTGGAACTTGCGTTGCCAGCCAGCTTGATGACTTGGCGAGTCAGTGGCACGAACGGTCAGAGCAGCATGGCCAGCAGCGGTGCCGCGAACAGGTTCAACAACCCGGTCAGGACCATGACCAGGCCGGCCACCGAGCCTTCCTCGCGGCCTACCTCCTGCGCCCGGCTGACACCGGCACCATGGGCGCCGACACCGAACAGCGCGCCCCGCGCCAGCGGCGTGCGCAGCGGCAACCAGCGCAGCAGCACGCCGCCGAACATGGCGCCCAGCACGCCGGTGAACATCACGAACACCGCCGTGAGCTCCGGTACGCCACCCAGGTCATGGGCCAATGGCATGGCAAAGGGCGTGGTGATCGAACGCGGCACCAGCGACAGGGTGGTCGCGCTGTCCAGCGCCAACATATGAGCCAACCCCCAGGAGCTGGCGATCGAAGCGCTGCTGCCGGCGACCATGCCTACCATCAGTGCCGGCCAGTGGCGCGCCAGCATAGCCCGTTGCTGCCAGATCGGCACCGCAAAAGCCACGGTCACCGGGCCAAGCACACTCATCAGCCAGTGAGTGTTGCGGGCGTATTCGGCATAAGCGGTGTGCAGCGGCACTGCTACCGCCAGCAACAGTACCGGCACCAGGATCAGCGGCGAAAGCAGGTAGCGCCCGCTACGCCGGTACAGCCAGCGGCTGCCCAGATAAGCCAGCAAGGTCAGGGCCAGCCAGAACAGCGGCATGGGCTCAAGGCTCATGGCGCAACCTCCAGCGGCACACCAGTTCCACGGTCAAAGCTGTCACCACCATTACCATCAGGGTGCTCACGGCGATCACCAGCAGGATGCGCCAGCCCTCGTCACGGATCAGGGCGCCGTAATCGAGCAGGCTCATCAGCGCCGGGATGAAGAACAGCAGCATCTCGGCCATCAGCCAGCCGGCGCCCAGTTGCAGCATGGCGGGCTTGAGCACACCCGAGGCAAACAGCAACAGCAGCAATGCCAGGCCCATCACCCCGCCGGGAATCGGCCAGCCCAGCCAAGTGGCAAGCTGGCCACCGAGCAGGAACAGGGCACAGAGGATCGCCAGCTCGGCGAGCAGGCGCAGGGATTTTTTCAACAACGCGGGTTTCATGGGGGAGTCCTCGACAGGCCCTCATTTTAAGATTTGACTGCCTAGGCCAGAAGCGAATTGTTAGACTGAACGCCATTCCAGAATGGAATTGCGATCAATGGAATTCAAACAATTGCGCAGCTTTATCGAAGTGGTCCACCGCGGCGGCTTTACCCAAGCGGCGCAGACCCTGCACATCAGCCAGTCGGCGGTGAGCAAACAGGTGGCCCAGCTCGAGCAAGATGTGGGCCAGCCGCTGCTGGAGCGCCAGGCCTCGCAGCTGCACCTGACCGCTGCCGGGCGCATCGTGCTGGAGCGTGGCGAAGCCTTGCTGCGCCAACGTCAGGCGCTGCTCAACGAACTGGACGACCTCAGCCAGATGGGCCGCGGTGAACTGCGCCTGGGCTTGCCGATGCTGGGCAGCGACGCGCTGTTCGCTGGCTTGTTCGCCGAGTATCGGCGGCGTCACCCGAACATCGCGGTCCAGTTGCTCGAAGGCGGAAGCCGCAGCATCGAACAGGCAGTCAAGAATGGCGAACTGGAACTGGGAGGAAGCCTGACGCCCAGTGACGAGGCGTTCGACTACCAGCCGTTCTGCAACGAACCACTGGATGCCCTGTTGCCTGCAGGCCACGCGCTGGCGGGCCAGGCCGGGGTGGACCTGCAACAGCTGGCGGATACGCCGTTCCTGCTTTACCAGCGCAGCTTCGTGCTCAATGACCGATTGCTGAAGGCGTGCCAGCAGCAGGGCTTTACCCCCAAGGAAGGCGGGCGCAGTGGCCAGGCGGACTTCCTCGCGGCGCTGGCGGCGGCGGGCCAGGGCGTGGTGCTGCTGCCCCGTGTGGTGGCGAAAGCGCTGGAGCGCCCCGGTGTGGTGCGCTTGCCGCTGCGCTCGCCGGGGGATTTGCGTTGGGATATCGCGTTCATCTGGCGGCGTGGGGCGTACCTGTCACGGGCGGCGCAGGCGTGGTTGGCGTTGGTGAGCGAGTGGCCGATGCTCGGCAGCAAGGGATGAGTTGTCCTTGCCGGCCTCTTCGCGGGTAAACCCGCTCCCACAGGAACACCACAGCCTCTGAAATCTGTGCAGTAGCTGTGGGAGCGGGTTCACCCGCGAAGCGGCCGGTACAGGCGAAAAATACCCGTCAGGCTTTAAGTGTACTCGCCAACTCAGCCAACCAAGGCTCTGCATCCGCCTCTGGAGTCACCGTCTCGCTGGCATCCAGGCGCAACATCGGCTGCACTTCGCGCACGCCCAGTTCGGCAAACAGTTCGCGCATCTGCTCGCCACCACCGCAATAGGTATCGCCATAACTGCTGTCACCCAGCGCAATCACTGCACCCGGCAGGCCACGCCAGGCCGCAGGCAGGGTATCGCGAATGCTGCTGTACAACGGCATGAGGTTGTCCGGCAATTCGCCCATGCCAGTGGTCGAGGTCACGGCCAGCAAGGCGTCAGGGCCAAAACCTTCAAGGTCCTGCAAGGTGGCGCGGGCCGCATGCCAGGCCTCCAGGCCCTCAGCCTTGAGCAGCGATTCAGCGTGACGGGCGACTTCTTCGGCGGTGCCATAGACCGATCCGGAAATAATGGCGACTTTCATCGGGGAGAGGATTCCGAAACTGAGTGAAAACGTAGGATACTAGCATCCGGCGCTGGCAAAAGGCCGCCTCTACCAAAGTCACCATCCTCAGCCCTGCTTCGCACCCTTGTTTGCTCAATGGCCCGAACATGATCAACGCGCAACTATTGCAATCCATGGTCGATGCGTCCAATGACGGCATCGTGGTCGCCGAACAGGAAGGCGACGACACCATCCTCATCTACGTGAACGCGGCCTTCGAACGCCTGACCGGCTACAGCCGTGACGAAATCCTCTACCAGGATTGCCGCTTCCTGCAGGCCGACGACCGCGACCAGCTTGGCCGCGCCCGCATCCGCAAGGCCCTGGCCGAAGGCCGCCCGTGCCGCGAAGTGCTGCGCAACTACCGCAAGGATGGCAGCTCTTTCTGGAACGAACTGTCGATCACCCCGGTAAGGCACGACACCGAACAGCGCACCTACTTCATCGGTATCCAGAAAGACGTTACTCGCCAGGTCGAACTGGAGCGGGAACTGGCGCAACTGCGCGTTCGTCCGAAACCCGACGAACGCACCTGAACCAAGTTCGCCACGCACGGTCAATCCCGTTGAAGAAATCGCTATCGAGTTCGATCATGCAAGCAGAAGCGCTCCTGACCCAGGACGAGCTGGATTTCATACAGAACATGCAGCATTCGCCACAGTTGAACCTGGCCGACCCCATGTCGAGCCTGCTGGTCAATGGCGACCGACGCATCCAGAGCTTGCTCACCCGCTTGGTGGCCAACGAGCAGGTAACCCTGCAGGCCCAGTTCAACAACCAGCAGATCAGCTTCCCGCTGCAACTGGTGGAAGACGAGTTCCATGCCCTGCACCTGCAACTGGGCTCACCGGAAATCTACGAGGACGGCCCAATGCTGCGCCCCTGGCGCCTGTCGATGGAGCAACCGAGCGCACTGCTCGATGCCCATGGGCAGGAAAGTGGCCTGTGGGTTCGCGATATTTCGTTCAAGGGTACATTGCTGGAAGTTCGTGGCCTGCCAGCGGCACCAACCCGCTTCGACCTGCGCTTCGACCCTGGCGGCATCCCACCCATCGAACTTCATGGCGTGCTTGGCCGGCGCATCGGCCCGGACCTGGCCGCCTACGACCTCAGCCAAAGCCCGGCCGAAGAGATCGAACGCCTGCGCGACTATATCCTCCAGGCCCACCGCCGGGCCCACCCCGAGCTTCACACTCAGGTATCTAGCTGACCGGCCAGAAACTGCCGCAAACGCTGGCGCATCACGCTACTTTGCGCCCCCAGGCAGGCGATCGGGCTGCCAGCCAGGCTGTCCTGTGCCAGTTCCGCCGCTTCACCAGCCAGTAATAAAGGGCATTCCAGCCCTGCCACCAGGCGCGTCAGGCGCCGGGTGAGTTCCGACGTGGGCGGCTGATGGGAGAACAGCACCATGGCATCCGGTTTCAGGCGCTCGCAGACCAGTGCCAGTTCTGCCAG
The DNA here is from genome assembly GCF_053557675.1 of Pseudomonas sp. XP1. Lineage (NCBI taxonomy): Bacteria > Pseudomonadati > Pseudomonadota > Gammaproteobacteria > Pseudomonadales > Pseudomonadaceae > Pseudomonas > Pseudomonas sp. XP1. The sequence goes on from NZ_JBNRIJ010000036.1 coordinate 19,126, forward strand.
CGGCTGCCCGCTCGCCAGTGGCGTCACGCCAACTTCATCGCTGCCCAAGGTCAGGCTGGTCACCAGCAAATCCAACTCGTGGCACTGCCCCGGCAATGGCGCCAACAGCACCATGCGGCTGCGCGGTGCACGGGCAAGTTGCAAGCGGGCGGACACCCTGCCACGCAGGAACTGATCGAAAAACAGCCACTCGCTGGTCTGCCCGTAGCCGCCCTGCCCGGCCGCCAGGTCATGCCACACCGGCATGAACACTTCACTGAATACCTGGTCCAGGGTGCAGGCGGCAAACACCTCATCGAACAGGCGGTCCAGGCCGGACAGGTCAAAACGTTGCAGCGCCTGGCGAATTTGCTGCTGCCAGCGCGCCCAGGCGCCCGTCGCGCCACCTGCCTGCCCGGCAACGGCATGATCACGCGCGAGGATGCTGGCAACCTTGCTTACCGCCACGCCGCGCTCCAGCCAGCCAAGGATGCGACGGATGTCATCGATGTCGGCTTGGGAATACAAGCGGTGGCCACTGTCGGTGCGGGTTGGCTGGATCAGGCCATGGCGGCGCTCCCAGGCGCGCAAGGTCACGGCATTGACGCCAGTCAGGCGGGAAACCTCACGGATTGGAAACAGGTCCTGCTGCGCCAGGCCCGCATCGATTAACGGATTCAGTCCCTGTTCGTTCATCTGCACGGGGTACCCTGTGTTCCCAAGTTGAACACTAGTCTACTACGGCAATACCAAACGCTGGGCCGCAACCGTTTGCCGGCTGACAGTTGCCGAAGATCATGCATGGGCGATAATCCGCGCCCGATTCTTGCATGCACGCCTGCGTCGCCCACCACCCCGGGCCGCACAGCCAAAGGGGCCGGCTACCCGCCAGCCCCGTTGCCAGGAGATACACGATGTCTACCCCACCCGTCACCCTGATGGTGTCGCGCCGCGCCGCCCATGGCCGCTACCAGGACCTGCTGGCCTGGCTGCATGAAGGCGAACAGCTGGCCACCGACTTCCCCGGCTACCTTGGCTCGGGCATCCTCGCGCCGCCCCGCGACAGCGACGAATTCCAGATAATCTTCCGTTTCAGCGACGAGCCAACCCTGCATGCCTGGGAGCATTCCGCCTCGCGCCGGGCCTGGTTGCAGCGTGGCACCGGCCTGTTCGAACGCCCCAAAGAAGCGCGCGTTAGCGGCATCGACCACTGGTTCGGCACCAACATGGTGCAAAAACCCCCGCGCTGGAAGCAAGCCGTGGCCATATGGCTGGCATTTTTCCCGGTCTCATTGATGTTCAACCTGGTGTTCGGCCACTGGCTGGCAGCGCTGGATCTGGTGCCCCGTGTACTGCTCAGCACCCTGGGCCTGACGCCGGTGATGGTCTATCTGTTCATCCCCCTTTCCACCCGCCTGCTGGCCGGCTGGTTGCATGCATCACCGGCCCCTGCTGGCGCCCTGCGCAGCCGCTGAGGCCAGGCCATACAAGCGGTAGACAGTTCGGGTATGCTGGGCGGCAACCAAAGGACAGACAAGTTGACCGCCCCGAACATGAACAGCCCCATTCTCGTTACCGGAGCCAGCCAGCGCGTCGGGCTGGCCCTGGCCCTTGAACTGGCACAGGCCGGCCATACGGTGGTCAGTGCCAGCCGCAGCGTCCAGCCACAGGCGGCCCACCCGAATATCGTGCAGTTCCAGGCCGACCTGTGCCAGGCGACCGACCGCCAGGCCCTGATCGACTATCTGCACAACCATTACGACGGCTTGCGCGCGATCATCCACAACGCCTCGCTGTGGCTCGACGATGGCCTCGACAACCTCGAGACCATGTTCCGCCTGCACGTCGAAGCACCCTACCACCTCAACCTGGCCCTGGGCGACCTGCTGGCCAAGGTGGAAAAGGCCGACATCATCCACATTTGCGACGAAACCTCTTCACGCGGCAGCAAAAGCCACATCGGCTACGCCGCGACCAAGGCCGCGTTGCAGAACATGGTGCTGTCGTTCGCCGAAAAATATGCGCCCAAGGTGCATGTGAACGGTATCCTGCCGGGGCTGCTTATCCTCAAGGAAGGGGGTGACGAAACCTACCGCCAGCAGACGCTGAAAAAGGCCCTGCTGGAGTTCGAACCCGGCGCCGGCCCGCTGATCGAGACGGTCAAGTACCTGCTCGCCAGCCAGTACAGCACCGGCAGCCAGGTGGTCATCAACGGTGGCCGCCACCTGAAGAACCGCATGACCTGAGAGAAGCCCATGACCCCACAGCAACAGCTCGAACTCGAGGCCGCCGCGTTCCGGCGCCTGGTCGAACACCTGCAGAAGCGCACCGACGTGCAGAACATCGACCTGATGAACCTGTCCGGCTTCTGCCGCAACTGCCTGTCCAAGTGGTACAAGGCCGCGGCTGACGAGCGCCAGCTCGACCTGAGCCTGGATGACGCCCGCGAAGCGGTGTACGGCATGCCCTACGCCGAGTGGAAAGCCCAATACCAGAAAGAAGCCAGCGCCGGCCAACAAGCGGCGTTCGAAAAAGGAAAACCCCGTGACTGACCTGAACACCCTGCGCGCCAGCCTGGCCAGCGGCCAACACGTATTTGCCGACACCCTGGCGTTCATTGCCGACAACTACAGCTACCAGCCACAGGCCTTCGACAATGGCGGCGTGGCGAATGCGGCCGGGCAGAACGAAGGTTCGTGCAAGACCCTGGGCCTGGCGCTGCTGGAAGGGCTGAGCGACCAGGAAGCGCTGTTGGCCTTTGGCGAGCACTACCGTGACGTGGTGGCCACGCCCGAGGGCAGCGACCATGGCAATATCCGCGCGCTGATCAAGCATGGGCTGGCGGGTGTCAAGTTTGCCGAGCTGCCGCTTGCGCGCAAGGCTTGAGATTTTGGGGCCGCTCCGCGGCCCTTTCGCCGGCAAGCCAGCTCCCACAGGTACCCCGCTGCCTTCAAACTGATCATCCCCCTGTGGGAGCTGGCGTGCCGGCGATGAGGCCGATGCAGAAAGCATCAACCCATGATCCTTCCTGGGACCTCACCCGCCAACCCACCCTGCTGCAACCACTGCAAGGCCACCGGCCACAAACTTTCGCGAAAGCGGTCATGGAAGAACGCGAAATGGCCAATTTCATCGACCGAGATATCCACAGGCGCAATGCGCAGGTGCTGGCGCTCGGCGCCCTGCAGATAACCCAGCAAACGCTCGGTCGCCGCCACGGTACCAAAGGGGTCATCGGTCAGGCTGATGGCCAACGTCGCCGCCCGCACCTGGGCGAACGGTAGTGCCTCCAGTGCACGCCCGCTGGGTCGGTGCTCATAGCGCGGGGTACGAGTGGCCCAGTCATGCACCACGCCGGATGGCGTGTCCTCCAGCCAACCCAGGCGCTTGCCGGGGAAATAACCGAACACCCGGGTGAGCAGCGGCATTATCACATGCCACTTGCCAAACAATTGCCAGCGCTGGTCAGCCGCGTAATCGCGCCAGTAGGCGAATTGCGCTCCAACCATCACCACCCGGCGTACCTTGCTCGCCGACGGTGCCAACCCCACTGCGCAGCCGCCAAAACTATGCCCCACCACATCCACCGGCTGGCCGGGGAAATGTTCTGCGGCATGCACCAGCATGGCTTCGAAATCCAGCCGGCCCCAGTCGCTCCAGGATGCCTGGAAGCCACGCAGCGAGGCTGGGCGGGATTCGCCGATGCCACGGTAGTCGTAGGTCAGTACATCGCACCCTTGGGCGAACAGGTAGTCGGCGAAACGCGAGTAGTAGCGGCAGCGTACCGAGGTGGCAGCATTGATGATCACCAGCGGGCGCTGGGGGTCAGGTCGGGCGTGGCGCCAGCGGAAGCCGCCGAGGTTGTAACCGTCGGCTGCGGTGTGGCGAAAGGCAGTGGCGGGCTGGATGAGGCTGCTCATGGCACATTCCCTGTCGTTGTGCGCCAAAGCTAGCAAAAAATTCCTGGGCTGTACCGGCCTCTTCGCGGGCTTGCCCGCTCCCACAGGTTCCCCACTGCCTTCAGGCGTGGTGAGATCCCTGTGGGAGCGGGTTTACCCGCGAAAGGGCCGGTACAGGCCGACAGCAATTACAGCTCGACGCAGTCGAACTTCACATCGGTAGCCACGTCTTCGTCGTAGTTGACGTCAGCGCGCTCGAAGCCGAACAGGTTGAGGAACTGCTTCTTGTAGCCGGCATAGTCGGTCAGCTCGAACAGGTTCTCGGTGGTCACCTGTGGCCACAGCGCCTTGCAGGCGCCCTGCACGTCGTCACGCAGTTCCCAGTCGTCCAGGCGCAGGCGGCCCTTCTCGTCGACCTCGGCCGGCGCGCCGTCGGCACGGTACATGCGGTCGCGGTACATGCGGTCCAGCTGGTCCTGGGTGCCTTCGTGAACACCCTTCTCCTGCATGATCTTGAACACCATGGACAGGTACAGCGGCATCACCGGGATGGCCGAGCTGGCCTGGGTAACCACCGACTTCAGCACCGCCACGTTGGCGCCGCCCTTGACTTCACCGGCCAGTTTCTTGTCCAGGCGCAGGGCGGTTTCGTCCAGGTCCTGCTTGGCCTGGCCCAGTGCACCGTGCCAGTAGATCGGCCAGGTGATGTCGCTGCCGATGTAGCTGAAGGCCACGGTGCGGGCGCCTTCGGCCAGCACGTTGGCGCCAGCCAGGGCGTCGATCCACAGCTGCCAGTCCTGGCCCCCCATGACGGTGACGGTGTCGGCGATTTCCTGCTCGGTAGCCGGCTCGATGCTGGCCTCGATGATGGTGTCCTTGTTGGTATCGATGGCGGTCGACTTGTACGGCTGGCCGATCGGCTTCAGGGCCGAACGCACCAGTTCACCGGTCTGCGGCAGCTTGCGCACCGGCGAGGCCAGCGAGTAGATGACCAGGTCGACCTTGCCGCCCATTTCGTTCTTGATCAGCTCGATGACCTTGGCACGGGCTTCATCGGAGAAAGCGTCACCATTGATCGACTTGCTGTACAGGCCCTCGGCCTTGGCGAACTTGTCGAAGGCTGCAGCGTTGTACCAGCCAGCGGTGCCGGCCTTGGTCTCGGTGCCTGGCTTTTCGAAGAACACGCCCAGGGTGTCGGCCTTGAAGCCGAACGCCGCGGTGATGCGGGCTGCCAGGCCGTAGCCGCTGGAAGCACCGATGACCAGGACCTTCTTCGGGCCATCCTCGCGCACGCCCAGCTTGCGGGTGGCTTCGATCTGGTCACGGACGTTGAGCTCGCAGCCCTTCGGGTGAGTCGTGGTGCAGATGAAACCGCGGACCTTAGGATGAATGATGGCCAATGTCTGTACCTCGTCAGGTTTATGCCGGGGGAAGCGCCGCCATGGGCGATTCCGGTTGATCAGAGGGTGAGACTACCCCCGCAGGTTATCCGACACATATTACGGGGTGATCTTGGGGATGCAAAACGGTGGATTACCTGTACCGGCCCTATCGCCGGCAAGCCAGCTCCCACAAAGACAGCACAGAACTTGAGCCCTGTGAGGGACCTGTGGGAGCTGGCTTGCCGGCGATAGAGGCAGTGCAGGCAACATCAATCTGACAAGAGAGCCCCTTTCAGCCATTCCAGGAACTGCCGGGCCAGCGGATCATCCTGGCTATCCCGATGCACCAGGCACGCCCACGCCGGCCCACGCACGCGCTGCACCGACAAAGCCTGCAAGCGCCCCTCCTCCACCGCCCGCCGCGCCAGCAACTGGCTGACCAGGGCCACCCCCAACCCCTCGCTCGCCGCATCCAGCAGCAGCCCGGGGTCGGAAAAGTTCAGCCCCTTGCCCTGCTGCCCCACATCCTCGCCACCCTCCAGCTGCCAGTGGCTCCAGTCCATCTCGCGCTCGCCATGCAAGGTGGTGCGCCGCAACATCGGCGTTTGCAGCAACGCCGGGTGGCAGGCCGGGTACAGCTGGTCCTGGTGCAGCACGTTGAAGCTGCACTCGGCCTGGGCACTGAGGTCGTCGCGGATGGCCAGGTCGATGGTCTCGGTCGCCATGTCCGGCACCTCGAAACTGGTGAACAGCCACAAGTCGACATCCGGGCAGCGCTGGTGAAAGTCGGCCAGCCGCGGCAGCAGCCAGTGCCTGGCAAAGGCCGGGCTGGTGTTGACCACCAGTTGGTTGGGCTTGCGGTACTGGTCGAGCCGGCGAATGCCCACCGCCAGGTGCTGCAGCAGCGACTGCGTGGTGCTGAGCAGGTCATGCCCGGCGTCGGTCAGGCTCACGCTGCGGCCACTGCGGTGGAACAGCGGCTGCTCCAGGTAGGTTTCCAGGCTGCGAATCTGCTGGCTGATGGCCGACTGGGTCAGGTTCAGCGCTTCGGCGGCCTTGTGGAAGCTGCCCAGCCGCGCAGCGGCTTCGAAGCCGCGCAGGGCATTCAGGGGTGGCCAGTGTTTGAGCATGATTGATAAGCCCTACTGATCAAATGTGCGCTAAATCTATCGTTTGTCGACGGCCAAGCCTAGCCATAGCATGGACATCAACACCCGCGACGGCGGGCTTCGTTGATAAAAATCCTTAATTGATCGGAGTTCACTATGCACCTGTCCCTCGACAGCGGCTGGCGCATGCCCGCCGAATGGGCCCGCCACGCTGCCACCTGGATAGTCTGGCCACACAACCAGGCCCTGTGGGAAAGCGGCTGGCACGTGCGCCTGGCCGACGTACAGCAGGACTACGCTCGGGTCGCGGCGGCCATCGCCCGTTTCGAGCCGGTGAAGATGGTGGTCGACCCGTCGGCCTTGCAGAGCGCACGTGCCCTCTGCGGCGCCAATATCGAACTGGTCGAAATGGCCGTGGACGACAGCTGGTGCCGGGACAGCGGCCCAAGCTTCGTCTGCCACCCTCAACATGGCCTGGCCGGCCTGAGCTGGCGCTTCAACGCCTGGGGGGGCAAGTCGCAACACGGCCAGGACCGCAGCCTCGGCCGGCGCATCCTCGACCACCTGGGCCTGGATGGCTTCAGCACGGCGCTGTGCAACGAAGGCGGGGCGATTCATGTGGACGGCGAAGGCACCCTGATCACCACCGAGTCGGTGCTGCTCAACCCCAACCGCAACCCTGGCGTGAGCAAGGCCGAGTTCGAGGCCTGCTTCGCCCGCTACCTGGGCATCCGCAAGACCATCTGGCTACCGGGCGACCCACAATACATCACCGGCGACATGACCGACGGCCACGTCGATGGTGTATGCGCCTTCGCCCGCCCTGGCGTGCTGCTGGTCGACGCCACCCATGATCAGCATTCGGTGTACGCCGAAGTCGTGCGGGAAAACCGCCGCGCCCTGGAACTGGCCACCGACGCGCAAGGCCGGCACTTCGAGCTGCTCGACCTGTATGAAGCCAGCGCCGCCGTCGACCAGGACGCCGAGGTATTCTGCGCCTCGTACACCAACTTCTACATCGCCAACGGCGCGATCATCATGCCGGCCTATGGCATCGCCGCCGACCTGGAAGCCGCCGCGCAACTGGCCCACGCCTTCCCGGGCCGGGAGATCGTACCGGTGCGCATCGACCACATCGCCCATGGCGGTGGCGGCATCCATTGCATCACCCAGCAACAACCCGAGGTGCAGCCATGAGCCTGCTGCGCATCGCCACCACCCAGATGCCGTGCAGCTGGGACCTGCCTGGCAACCTCGACCGCGCCGAACAACTTGTTCGCCAGGCTGCCGCCAAGGGGGCCCAGGTGATCCTACTGCAGGAGCTGTTCGCCACCCCGTATTTCTGCATCGAACAGGACCACCAGCACCAGGCACTCGCCCAGCCCTACCCTGCCAGCCCTATCCTGCAGCGCTTCGCCGCACTGGCCGGTGAGCTGGGCGTGGTGCTGCCGCTGAGCTGGTACGAGCGCGCCGGCAATGCCTTCTTCAACTCGTTGACCGTGGCCGATGCCGATGGCCGCCTGCTTGGCGTCTACCGCAAGACCCACATCCCCAACGCCATCGGCTACCAGGAGAAGGAATACTTCAGCCCCGGCGATACCGGCTTCAAGGTCTGGGACACCGCCTTCGGCCGCCTGGGCATCGGCATCTGCTGGGACCAGTGGTTCCCCGAGACCGCCCGCTGCCTGGCACTGATGGGTGCCGAAGTGCTGCTGTTCCCCACCGCCATCGGCTCCGAGCCCGGCTGTGCCGAACTGGACTCGCGCGACCACTGGCAGGTGGCCATGCGCGGCCACGCCGCCGCCAACCTGTTGCCGGTGGTGGCGGCCAATCGCGTGGGCGAAGAAGTCGCCGCCAGCGACGCATCGTTGGCCATGCGCTTCTATGGCTCGTCGTTCATCTGCGACCACAAGGGCGCCATGCTCGCCGAAGCCGACCGCGACAGCATTGGCATCTGGCTGCACGACCTGGATCTGGCCGGCATGCGGGAAGACCGCCTGAGCTGGGGCATCTACCGCGATCGCCGCCCGGAGATGTACGCACCGCTGCTGACCCTGGACGGCACCCACCCACACACCCTGAGGGCATGAGCATGAAACGCCACGTTCTGGCCGCCTTGGCGCTGGCCGTCTGCGCCTGCCAGGCTCAGGCCGAGCAGCCCGTGCTGCGCCTGTACAACTGGGCCGACTATTTTGCCGAGGACACCCTCAAGCAGTTCACGGCCGAAACCGGCATCCAGGTGATCTACGACGTGATGGATGGCAGCGAAGTGCTCGAGGCCAAGCTGATGTCCGGGCGCAGTGGCTACGACCTGGTCTTCCCCGGTGATACCGTCGCCGAGCGCCTGATGCGCGCCGGCAGCCTGCAGCCACTGGACCACAGCCGCCTGGAGGCCCTGGACGACATCGAGCCCGGGCTGCGTCAGCTGCACGCCCGGTACCCCAAGGCCAGCCAGGCGACCGTGCCCTACACCTGGGGCACCATCGGCCTGACGGTGAATGCCGACAAAGTCCGCCAGCGCATGCCCGATGCACCGCTGGACAACCTCGACCTGCTGTTCAAGCCGGAGCTGGCCGCCAAATTCGCCGACTGCGGTATTTCAGTCATCGATTCACCCGACGAAGTGCTGGCAGTGGTCCTCAACTACCTGGGCCGCGAGCCACGCAGTGCCAAGCGCGAAGACTTGGCCGCAGCCAGCGAACTGCTCAAGGCGATTCGCCCGTACGTGCGCAAGTTCCAGTCGCAACCAGTGACCGAACTGGTCAACGAGAACCTGTGCCTGTCACTGGGCTACAGTGGCGACGTGATCCAGGCGCAGCGTACCGCCGACGCCGCGGGCAAGCATCTCGACTTCCAGTACCGCGTGCCGCGCCAAGGCACCACGGTGTGGATGGATACCATGGCCATCCCAGCCGATGCCAAGCACCCGGAATACGCCTATCGTTTCATCAACTTCGTCATGCGCCCGGCGAACATGGCGGCCATCAGCAACTTCACCGGTTACCCTACCGCCAGCGCCAAGGCACGCCAGGCAGTGGACCCGCGCATGCGCGACAACCCCGATATCTACCTCGACCAAGCCACCTATGCCCGGCTGATCCCGGGCCGCGATATCCCACAGGCCGACATGCGTGTACGCATGCGCGTGTGGACCCGCTTCAAGACTGCACAGGATTGAGCCATGCCAAGCCGTAGAACCTTCCTGCAACTTTCGCTGGCCGCCGGCCTCGGTGCCAGCCTCGGCCTGCCGCTGGGCCTGGCCCGCGCCGAAGAACCGGGGCGCTGGTTCATGCCGGACGAAGGCGAGCCGCAGCAACGCGCATTCATCGCCTTCGGCGCCCAGGATGCGATCTGGGAGGACTTCACCGCCGATGTGCAGGCCGCCCTCGGTCGCATCGCCCAGGCCATCGCGCGCTATCAGCCAGTGACGGTGTTCTGCCGGCCCAGCGAGCGCGAGCTGGCCGAGCAGCACTGTGCCAGCCAGCGCACAAGTTTCGTCGAGTGCGAGCTGGACGACATCTGGATGCGCGACATCGGCGCCAACTTCGTCGTCGATGATGACGGAGCCCTGGCGGCGGTGGACTTCAACTTCAATGGCTGGGGCAACAAGCAACGTCACAGCAACGATGCCCAACTGGCCAGGCGCGTAACCACGCTGGCCGGTGCCCGCTACCAGCGCAGCGCTCTGGTGGGTGAAGGCGGCGCCATAGAGGTGGACGGCCACGGCACGGGCATCATGACCGAGAGCAGCTGGGTCAACGCCAACCGCAACAAGGGCTGGAGCAAGGCCGAGATCGAGGCGGAGCTCAAGGAGCGCCTGGGGCTGAGCAAGATCATCTGGCTACCGGGCATCGCCGGCCAGGACATCACCGACGGGCACGTGGACTTCTATGCCCGCTTCGTCAGGCCAGGGGTGGTGATTGCCAACCTGGATAACGACACGGCCTCATATGACTACGCCGTGACGCGCAAGCACCTGGAGATCCTCAAGCGGGCCACCGATGCCGAGGGCCGCAGTTTGCAGGTGCACGTCGTGTCGCCGCCGCTGCACGGGCGGAACAACAGGTTCAGCAAAGGCAATGATGACTTTGCCGCTGGGTACATCAACTACTTCGTGATCAATGGCGCGATCATTGCGCCACAGTTTGGCGATGGGGCGGCGGACGAGAAAGCGCGGGGGCTGCTGGCGGCGTTGTATCCGGGGCGGGATATCGTGCAGCTGGATATCGATGCCATAGCTGCGGGGGGCGGGGGGATTCACTGTGTGACCCATCAGTGCCCGGCGGTGTAGCAGATGCTGCCTGTGCTGGCCTCTTCGCGGGCTTGCCCGCTCCCACAGGGACTCCACAAG
>NZ_JBNRIJ010000036.1:29990-47225 GCF_053557675.1 Pseudomonas sp. XP1
GTTTTCCCGCATGCGCACGCTCTCGTAGATGGCCGCCAGCACATGCACGCAAACCAGTGCCAGCAGCGCGTTGGCCAGCCAGCTGTGCAGGTCCATCGGCCAGTCGACACCAAACAGCGCGTCCACCTCCTGCGACGCCCACCCGGTAAGGCCCAGGCCGGCGATGCAGGTCAGCATCAGCACCATCACCAGGGCGCCAATCGGCGAATGCCCCATGTGATGGTCAAGCTCCCCATGCAGCAGAGCCCGGGCATGCCCGATCAGGCTTGCCGGGGTTGGCCAGAAGTCGGCCCAACGCGCGCTGCGTGGCCCGACAAAGCCCCAGATCACACGCACCACCACAACGGCCAGTGCGTAGTAACCCAGCCACTGGTGCCAGTCTTCACCTTCTTCGTTGAAGAAGTAGTTGGCGAAGAACACCACGGCAATCGACCAATGGCACAGCCGCAGCAGGGGGTCCCACAGCTGTACCGTGCCTTCGCTGTTCAATCGTGGTACTCGGTCTTGACTGCCTTGCCCGTCACTGGGTCATGGTAGATCTCGACCTTCCTGCCATCCTTGTCGAAACCGTAGATCTCGTAGCAGTTACCCTTGGTGACCTTGAACTTGTTGATCTTGTAGCCCTGTTCCTTGAGCTGCGCCTGGAATTTTGCCTGGTCCTGCCAGGTGCTTTTATCAGCGGTGGTGCATTCGGTGGCGGCAAACACAGTGCTGCTGCCAATCAGGAGGGTCATGGCGATCAATGTACGCATGGGACATGAACTCCATTCAGATGAGTGTAAAAGCGCATCCCTAAGCATAGTTCTGCAGGCCTCTTTGCGCTCATTCATTTGATTTGCACATCAATCGCAAAGAAAAACAAACTTAACAAATGAGCCAAAGCCATCGATGCTTGAGGCATTACGCCCATCTCACGGAGAACAACAACATGAACGACGTCGTCATCGTCGCCGCAACCCGTACCGCCATCGGCAGCTTCCAGGGCGCCTTGGCCACTGTGCCTGCGGTAGACCTGGGTGCCGCCGTGATCAAGCGCCTGCTGGAGCAGACCGGGCTGGCCCCGGCGCAGGTCGACGAAGTCATCCTCGGCCAGGTGCTTACCGCCGGTGCCGGGCAGAACCCGGCACGCCAGGCCGCGATCAAGGCCGGCCTGCCCTTCAGCGTACCGGCAATGACCCTGAACAAGGTTTGCGGCTCGGGCCTGAAGGCACTGCACCTGGCCGCTCAGGCCATCCGCTGCGGTGACGCCGAGGTAATCATCGCCGGCGGCCAGGAGAACATGAGCCTTGCCCCCTACGTGATGCCGTCGGCCCGCACCGGCCAGCGCATGGGCCATGGCCAGTTGATCGACAGCATGATCACCGACGGCCTGTGGGATGCCTTCAACGACTACCACATGGGTATCACTGCCGAAAACCTGGTGGACCAGTACGGCCTCAGCCGTGAGCAGCAGGATGCCTTTGCCGCCGAATCGCAGCGCAAGGCGGTAGCGGCGATCGAGGCCGGCCGCTTCGATGACGAAATCACCCCGATCGTGCTGCCGCAGAAAAAGGGAGAACCCAAGGTGTTCGCGCGGGACGAGCAGCCACGCCCGGATACCACCGCCGAATCCCTGGGCAAACTGCGCCCGGCGTTCAAGAAGGATGGCAGCGTCACCGCCGGCAACGCCTCGAGCCTGAATGATGGCGCCGCCGCCGTGCTGCTGATGAGCGCAGCCAAGGCCAAGGCCCTGGGCCTGCCGGTGCTGGCCAGGATCGCGGCTTATGCCAGTGCCGGTGTGGACCCGGCGATCATGGGCATTGGCCCGGTTTCGGCCACCCAGCGCTGCCTGGACAAGGCCGGCTGGCAACTGGCCGAGCTGGACCTGATCGAAGCCAACGAAGCCTTTGCCGCGCAGGCCCTGGCCGTGGGCAAGGCGCTGGAATGGGATGCCACGCGGGTCAACGTGAATGGCGGGGCGATTGCCCTTGGCCACCCGATTGGTGCGTCCGGGTGCCGGGTGCTGGTGACCCTGCTGCACGAGATGATCAAGCGGGACGCCAGAAAGGGCCTGGCAACTCTGTGCATTGGTGGCGGGCAAGGCGTGGCCCTGGCAATCGAGCGTTGATCACAGATTGAATTGAACAGGCCTGGCCCTTTCGCGGGTAAACCCGCTCCCACAGGGACCCCACTGAAGCTGAATCCAATGGAGCCCGTGTGGGAGCGCGTTTACCCGCGAAGAGGCCGGTACAGCCAGCGAAGAATCAGGCAGTGGTACGCAGCTCACGGGCAGCTGCGACCATGTTCACCAACGCTGCCTCGGTCTCCGGCCAGCCACGGGTCTTCAGCCCGCAATCTGGGTTGACCCACAGGCGCTCGGCCGGGATACGCCGGGCAGCCTTGCGTAGCAGCTCGACCATTTCCTCACGGGTCGGCACCCGTGGCGAGTGAATGTCATACACACCCGGGCCGATCTCGTTGGGGTAGGCGAACCGCTCGAACGCCGCCAGCAGCTCCATGTCCGACCGCGAGGTCTCGATGGTGATCACGTCGGCATCCATTGCCGCGATCGACTCGATCACGTCGTTGAACTCGCTGTAGCACATGTGGGTGTGGATCTGGGTTTCGTCACGCACCCCCGAGGCACACAGGCGGAAGGCCTCGGTGGCCCACTCCAGGTAATGGGCCCAGGCGCCGTGGCGCAGCGGCAGGCCTTCACGGAAAGCCGCTTCGTCGATCTGCACGATCCTGATACCCGCCGCTTCCAGGTCGACCACTTCGTCGCGGATCGCCAGCGCCAACTGGCGCGCCTGCACTTCGCGGCTCACGTCCTCACGCGGGAACGACCACATCAGCATGGTCACCGGGCCGGTCAGCATGCCCTTCATCACCTTGCTGGTCAGGCCCTGGGCGTACTTGATCCATTCCACGGTCATGGCCTTCGGCCGGCTCAGGTCACCAACGATCACCGCAGGCTTCACGCATCGCGAACCATAGCTCTGCACCCAGCCGAAGCGGGTGAACACATAGCCATCGATCTGCTCGGCGAAGTACTCGACCATGTCGTTGCGCTCGGCCTCGCCGTGCACCAGCACATCCAGGCCCAGGTCCTCCTGGATTTTCACCGCATGGCGGATCTCGCTGTGCATGGCGTCGACGTAATCGGCCTCGGTCAGTTTGCCCTGCCTGTAAGCCTGGCGTGCCAGGCGAATCGCCGAGGTCTGCGGGAACGAACCGATAGTGGTGGTCGGGAACGCCGGCAGGTCGAGCCCCGCACGTTGCTTGACGATACGTTGGGCAAACGCCGACTGACGCTGGCTGTCAGCGGGCTTGATGGCCGCCAGGCGGGCCTGCACGGCTGGTTTGTGAATACGCGGCGAAGCGGCGCGGCTGGCCTGCACGGCCTGGCTTTGGGCCAGTGCGGCGGCCACGTCGTCGGCTTGCGGGGCGTTGATGGCCTTGGCCAGCAGCGCCACTTCCTGGCATTTCTGCACGGCGAAGGCCAGCCAGCTGTGCAGTTCGGCATCGAGCTGGTCTTCACGGTCCAGGTCCACCGGGCTGTGCAGCAGCGAGCAGGATGGCGCCACCCACAGCCGCTCCCCCAGTCGCTCATGGGCATGGCGCAGTACCTCCAACGCCTTTTCCAGGTCGCAGCGCCAGACGTTGCGGCCATTGACCAGGCCCAGCGACAGCACCTTGTAGGCCGGCAGGCGGTCTAGGATGGTCGGGTACTGCTCGGGCGCACGTATCAGGTCGATGTGCAGGCCATCGACCGGCAGGTTGGCGGCCAGGCCCAGGTTGTCTTCCAGGCCGCCGAAGTAGGTGGCGATCAGCTTCTTCAGTGGCGCCCGCTGAAGGATGTTGTAGACGCGCTCGTAGGCATTCTTCCAGTCCTGCGGCAGGTCCAGGGCCAGGATCGGCTCATCGATCTGCACCCATTCCACGCCCTGGGCAGCCAGGCGGTTGAGAATCTGGTCATACAGAGGCAGCAGGCGGTCGAGCAGCTCCAGCTTGTCGAAATCGCCACCCTTGGCCTTGCCCAGCCACAGGTAGGTCAGCGGGCCGATCACCACCGGTTTGACCGCGTGGCCCAGGGCCTGGGCTTCTGCCACTTCTTCGAACAGTTGCTCCCAGCTCAGGGCGAACTGCTGGTCGGCGGTGAATTCTGGGACCAGGTAGTGGTAGTTGGTATCGAACCACTTGGTCATTTCCTGGGCGTGCGCGCCGCCGCAGCAGCTGTCACCCACGGCGCCACGGGCCATGGCGAACAGGGTTTGCAGGGTTGGCCTGGCAGCGTCGTGGCTGCGGAAACGCTGCGGGATCACGCCGAAGGTCAGCGAGTGGGTGAGCACCTGGTCGTACCAGGCGAAGTCGCCGACCGGCAGCAGTTCGATGCCGGCGTCTTTCTGCACCTGCCAGTGGCGGGCACGCAGCTCGCGACCGACGGCGCGCAGGCCGGTTTCGTCGAGTTCACCCTTCCAGAAGGCTTCCTGGGCCTTTTTCAGCTCGCGGTCGCGGCCGATACGTGGAAAGCCCAGGTTATGTGCCAGTGCCATGTCTTGTCCCTCAGCATGCATAAATGAATGAGGGGATTTTCCGGGCGCTGGCATCTTGAGACAAACTCATTAAATTTGAGATGAACTCAAGGTTTCCTCATGTTCGTGAAATTGTTCTGTCTGTATTGGCCCCTTCACGGGCATGCCCGCTCCCACAGGGTTCCCACATGCTTCAAGGTTCATGCATTACCTGTGGAGCGGGCGAGCCCGCGAAGAGGCCGGCACAGGCAAACCCGGATGTCTCATTCAGAGCACCAGCCTGCGCATCCGGACATGACCTCCCTCGCCTTCTGCCGCAAAATGCCACCCTGACCAAACCAGGTACCCGGCCCCATGAGCCTGCTGAAAACCGCGCTGCGCGAAAACACCTTCGTCTGCGTCATGGAGTTCGTTCCCAAGCCCTCCGCAGAACGCTTCGCCGCCATGGAGACAATCCTGGCCCGTGCGCACCTGTGCGGCTGGCCGATGACCGTGGCCATTGGCGACCGCGTCGGTAGCCCGCTGGACATGTCGCCACTGGACGCCCTCGCCTCGTTCAGCAACCCGGTACCCGCCCTGCCGCACTTCTCTGGCAAGGACCGCGAACGCCACCACCTGCTCGCCCAACTGCAACGCATGGATGCCGCCGGCCTCGACCAACTGTTGCTGCTCACCGGCGACCGCCTGCCGGGCCACCAGCCCGGCCAGCGCCCGGTACGCTACCTGGAATCGGTCGCAGCCCTGCAGATCGCCCGCCAGGCCTGCCCGCACTGGCTGCTTGGCGCGGCGCTCAACCCGTTCAAGTACTGCGAGGAAGAAGGCGGCGCCCAATACTTCAAGGCCGAGAAAAAACTGGCGGCAGGCGCCGATTTCCTCACCCTGCAACTGGGTTTCGATGCCGGCAAACACCAGGAAGCGATGCACTGGATGAGCCGCCAGGCCGCGCCCAGGCCGATGCTGGCCTGCCTGATGAGCCTCACCCACGGGCGTGCGACGATGCTCGAGCATGTGGCCGGCGTGACCGTCACGCCGTCCATGCGCGACATGCTGGAAGCGGAAGCGGCGAAGTCCAAGGCCTTTGCCTTGGCGCGCAGCGTCGACCGCCTGGCCTTGCAGATCATCGGCGTGAAACTGATGGGCTACGCCGGCGTGCATCTGTCGGGGGTTCACGAACTCAAGCAACTGCTGGCCCTGGAGGCACGCATCGAGCACTGGCAGGCGCAAATCCACACACTGGAACAATGGGCGCCGGCCTGGCAGGCCAGCTGGCAGATGCCCGGCCGGCCGGCAGTCAGCTTCCATCCGCCGCAGGCTAGCTGGCGCCAGGGCGAGTCGCGGGTCTATGCCTCGTTCAAGGAGAAAGCGCGCTATCACCTGATGCATGGCATGCACTCGCTGCTGTTCAGCCGTCGCAATGGCCTGAGCAAGGCGTTTGGCTGGGCGGTGCGCCAGCCGATGTGGGCTACCCGGCTTGGCGCGCAGGTGCTGCACAAGGTGGAACACGCGGTGAAACGCCCGCTGGTAGGCTGCGACACCTGCGGCCGCTGCCGCCTGGAAGACACCCTGTACATCTGCCCGGAAACCTGCCCCAAGGGCCTGGCCAACGGCCCCTGCGGCGGCACCGCGCTCAACCGCTGCGAGTTCGGCGACCGCGAATGCATCCACAGCGTCAAGTACCGCACCGCCAAGGCGATGCGGCAGACGGAGCTGCTGACCGAGCGCCTGATCCCGTGCATCGAGCTCGAGACACGCCACCGTAGTTCTTGGCCGCAGTGGTTCCAGGCCCAGACGCCGCGTCAGTTCAGCTCGCAGCCAGCGCCTCGAACCCAGCCCGAATCGTAGCCTCGGGCAGTTCGTCGGCGATGAACACCATCACGCTCTCGCGGGTTTCACCCTCGGCCCACTCGGCGTCCCAGTCGAAGCCATAGAGTTTGAGCACGCCCTGGAACACCAGCTTGCGCGATTCACCGGCAATATTCAGTACGCCCTTGTAGCGCAGCAGTTGCTTGCCGTGGGTTTCCAGCAGTTCGTTCATGAAGTCGCTGAGCCGGTCTATGTCCAGCGCGCTTTCCGTGCGCAGCACCAAGGTGGAGATCCGATCCGGGGTAGCGGGCTTGAGCAGCGGGCGTAGTGCTGGCTTCAAGTTCGCGCCCAGGTCGGGGTTTAGGTTGAAACCACGTACATCCAGCAGCTCGGCCAGGTCGATGCGACCATGCTCGACCACGCGGATCGCAGCCCGCCCATTGATGCGGGCCAGGCGCTCGCGCAAGGCCTCTACCGCAGCGGGCTCGACCAGGTCGGTCTTGCTCAGCAGCAGGCGATCGGCAAAGCCGACCTGGGCCTGGGCGATGGTCTGGGTCAGGTGCAGTTCGGCGTGGGCGGTATCGACCAGGGTGATGATGCCGTCGAGGATATAGCGCTCACGCAGTTCCTCGTCGATGAAGAAGGTTTGGGCCACCGGCGCCGGGTCGGCCAGGCCGGTGCATTCGATTACCAGGCGGTCGAAGGCGATCTCGCCGGCATCCAGGCGTTCGAGCAGCAGGTACAAGGCGCGGGTCAGGTCGCCATGGATGCTGCAGCACACGCAGCCATTGGCCAAAGTCATCACCTGCACTGGCTCGTCGCCCAGCAGCTGGCTGTCGATGCCGGCCTCGCTGAATTCGTTCTCTATAACGGCGATCTTCAGGCCGTGCTCGGCCTTGAGCATGTGCTTGAGCAAGGTGGTCTTGCCGGCACCGAGGAATCCAGTGAGTACGGTTACGGGAATAGGCGTCTGCACGCAGAACATCTCCTGTGCGGAAAAAACACTGGCCTCATCGCCGGCAAGCCAGCTCCCACAGATACCGCACAGACCTTGAGGCCTGTGGAGTACCTGTGGGAGCCGGCTTGCCGGCGATGAGGCCGGGACAGGTTAACGCTTGTGGCTCAACAGCACTTGGGCCCGGACTTGCCGCCATAACGCGCTTCCTGGCGTTCGCGGAAGAACTCCTCGTACGTCATGACCGGCTTGTCCGGGTGCTTGGTCTGCATGTGCTCGACGTAGTTGTCGTAGTCGGGCATGCCGACCATCAGGCGGGCTGCCTGCCCCAGGTATTTACCCAGTCGACCCAGGTCGTTGAACATCGCAGCAGTCCTCTCAAGCGTCAGGCAGGGCCTGGAACGGGGTTTCCTTGTCGGTGCGCTCCTTGCGGCCGAGGGCGGCGAAGCCGACCTTTACAGCGAAGAACAGCACGCTGAACACCACCACCAGGAACAGCACGGTCAGGCCGGCGTTGGTGTAGGCGTTGAAGATCACGTGCTGCATCTGCCCGATGTCCTTGGCCGGGGCCAGTACCTGGCCGGCGTCCAGTGCGGTGCTGTACTTCTTGGCCAGGGCCAGGAAGCCGACTGCCGGGTTCGGGTCGAACAGCTTGATCAGGCCTGCGGTGGTGGTGCAGATCAGCAGCCACACGGCCGGTAGCAGGGTGACCCAGACGTAGCGCTGGCGCTTCATCTTGATCAGCACCACGGTGCCGAGCATCAGGGCGATACCGGCCAGCATCTGGTTGGAGATGCCGAACAGCGGCCACAGGGTGTTGATGCCACCCAGCGGGTCGATCACGCCTTGGTACAGCAGGTAGCCCCACAGGGCCACGCAGCCGGCAGTACCGATCAGGTTGGCAGTCCACGACTCGGTGCGCTTGAGCGCCGGTACGAAGCTGCCCAGCAGGTCCTGCAGCATGAAGCGCCCGGCACGGGTGCCGGCGTCCACTGCGGTGAGGATGAACAGCGCCTCGAACAGGATCGCGAAGTGGTACCAGAAGGCCATGGTATTTTCACCTGGCAGCACCTGGTGCAGGATCTGCGCGATACCCACGGCGAGTGTCGGCGCACCACCAGCACGGGCCAGCACGGTGTGCTCGCCAATGTCGCGGGCGGTGGCCTCGAGCTGCTCAGGGGTGATCAGGAAGCCCCAGCTGCTCACCGTTTGCGCAACCGACGCCACATCGGCACCGACCACCGCGGCCGGGCTGTTCATGGCGAAGTACACGCCTGGCTCGATCACCGAGGCGGCGACCATGGCCATGATGGCAACGAACGATTCCATCAGCATGCCGCCGTAGCCGATGTAGCGGGCGTTGGTTTCGTTGTCCAGCAGCTTTGGCGTGGTCCCCGAGGAAATCAGCGCGTGGAAGCCGGACACCGCGCCACAGGCAATGGTGATGAACAGGAACGGGAACAGGGTGCCTTTCCACACAGGGCCGGTGCCGTCGGTGAACTGGGTCAGCGCCGGCATCTTCAACTCGGGCGCGATGATCAGGATACCGATGGCCAGGCCGACGATGGTGCCGATCTTGAGGAAGGTCGAAAGATAGTCACGTGGCGCAAGTACCAGCCATACCGGCAGTACCGCGGCGACGAAGCCATAACCCACAAGCATCCAGGTGATCTGCACGCCGGTGAAGGTGAACGCCGGGCCCCAGGTCGGGTCCGCGGCAATCTGGCCCCCCAGCCAGATCGAAGCCAGCAGCAGCACCACGCCGATGACCGAGATCTCACCGATATGGCCCGGGCGGATGTAGCGCATGTAGATGCCCATGAACATCGCGATCGGGATGGTCGCCATCACCGTGAACATGCCCCACGGGCTTTCGGCCAGGGCCTTGACCACGATCAGTGCCAGCACCGCGAGGATGATGATCATGATCAGGAAGCAGCCGAACAGGGCGATGGTGCCCGGAATGCGGCCCATTTCCTCACGTACCATGTCGCCCAGCGAACGGCCGTTGCGGCGGGTGGACAGGAACAGGACCATGAAGTCCTGCACCGCGCCAGCCAGCACCACGCCGGCGATCAGCCACAGCGTGCCGGGCAGGTAGCCCATCTGCGCGGCGAGCACCGGGCCGACCAGGGGCCCTGCGCCAGCGATGGCGGCGAAGTGGTGGCCGAAGAGGATGTGTTTGTTGGTCGGGACGTAGTCCAGGCCGTCGTTGTTGAGCACCGCCGGGGTGGCACGGCGTGGGTCGAGCTGCATCACCTTGGTGGCGATGAACAGGCTGTAGTAGCGATAGGCGACCAGGTAGATGGCCACTGCCGCGACCACGATCCACAAGGCATTGATCGCCTCGCCGCGACGCAGGGCAACCACACCCAGCGCACAGGCTCCTATGACTGCCAGCGCCAGCCACGGAATGTGGCGTAGCAGGCTATTATTGTTGTTCATGGTTTGCTTCCAGCTGGTGGATTGGAAAAGACCGCCCATCGAGTCTAGGGCGAGTCATCGCGCATTGCCACACTTGCTTTGGTCTAGAGCCTCTGCGGCCAGATTGCGGTACCTGATGTACATACCACTCTAACTATAGTCAGGATGACACCTGAGGACCTACGCGAGGATCTACCCCATGAGCGATCACGACGAACGCCGCCGTTTCCAGCGCATCGACTTCGACGCCCCCACCGAGCTGCGCCAGGGCGTGCAACGCTGGCCTGCCAAGCTGCTGGACCTTTCACTCAAAGGTTTGCTGATCGAACGCCCGGCAAATTGGGATGCCGACCTGACCCAGGATTTCGATGCCATCATTCACCTGGCCCCCGATGCACGGGTACAGATGCAGGTTGAACTGCGTCACGAGGAGACGGACCGCCTGGGCTTCATCTGCCTGTACATCGACGTCGAGTCGATGACCCATCTGCACCGTCTTGTGGAATTGAACGTGGCCGACAGCACCGAAATGATGCGTGAGCTGCGCGAACTCATCGAATAATGAAATCTCTTAGCTAGCTAATGGCCTCCCCGCCTTGTGTTTCCTGTCTACCCAGACAGCTTTAAGCCTGGGTAGCAGCGTTTTGTACACACCCCTCTAGCACAGCATCTGACAAGTTGGTACGCCTTCTGCATTGGGTTCTCGCACACCTTGCGGGCGCTCTTGTGCGCGCTCCGATCAAAATATTGTATACAATTCTTGTGGCAATCATTTGTAGGAAGTGTCTACAGTAGCACCACAACAATAAACAGAGAGCCTGCTCCATGACTACGTCCCCTAGCACGTCTCCCGCCAAGCGCCCCGAGGATGAAAACCTCGGCCTTGGTGCCAACCTGGCCTATGGTCTGCAGCATGTGCTGACCATGTACGGGGGGATCGTCGCGGTACCCCTGATCCTGGGGCAGGCCGCGGGCCTGAACGGTGCCGAAATCGGCATGCTGATCGCCGCTTCGTTGTTTGCCGGTGGCCTGGCCACCCTGCTGCAGACCCTCGGCCTGCCGTTCTTCGGCTGCCAGTTGCCGCTGGTGCAGGGCGTTTCGTTCGCCGGCGTGGCAACCATGGGTGCGATCCTCAGCAGCGAGGGCGGCGGCGGCCTGCCGGGCGTGCTCGGGGCGGTCATGGCAGCGTCGCTGATCGGCTTTCTGATCACTCCGGTGTTCTCGCGCATTACCAAGTTCTTCCCGCCGCTGGTCACCGGCATCGTCATCACCACCATCGGCCTGACCCTGATGCCCGTGGCCGCTCGCTGGGTGATGGGTGGCAACAGCGCCTCGCCGGAATTCGGCAGCGTGGCCAACATCGGCCTGGCGGCCCTGACCTTCGCCATCGTGCTGCTGCTGAGCAAACTGGGCAGCGCGGCGATCTCGCGCCTGTCGATCCTGCTGGCCATGGTGGTCGGCACGCTGATCGCCTGGGCGCTGGGCATGGCTGACTTCAGCAAGGTCACTGAAGGCCCAATGTTCGCCTTCCCCACGCCGTTCCATTTCGGCATGCCGGAATTCCACATCGCCGCGATCCTGTCGATGTGCATCGTGATCATGGTGACCCTGGTGGAGACCTCGGCCGACATCCTCGCCGTGGGTGAGATCATCGACACCAAGGTCGACTCCAAGCGCCTTGGCAACGGCCTGCGCGCCGACATGGCATCGAGCATCCTGGCGCCGGTCTTCGGCTCGTTCACCCAGAGCGCGTTCGCTCAGAACGTCGGCCTGGTAGCCGTGACCGGGGTCAAGAGCCGCTACGTGGTGGCCACCGGTGGCGTGATCCTGGTGGTGCTCGGCCTGCTGCCGATCATGGGCCGGGTGATTGCCGCGGTCCCGACTCCGGTACTGGGTGGCGCGGGCATCGTGCTGTTCGGCACCGTGGCGGCCAGCGGTATCCGCACCCTGTCCAAGGTCAGCTACAAGAACAACGTCAACCTGATCATCGTCGCCGCCTCGCTGGGCTTCGGCATGATCCCGATTGCCGCACCGACCTTCTACCACCACTTCCCGAACTGGTTCGAGACCATCTTCCACTCGGGCATCAGCTCGGCGGCGATCATGGCCATTCTGCTGAACCTGATCTTCAACCACTTCACCGCCGGCAACTCGGACCAGCAGTCGGTGTTTGCCGCCGCGTACGAGCGCACCATCCAGTACTCGGACATTTCAGCGCTGCGTGATGGCGACTACTTCAAGGATGGCAAGCTGTTCGATGCCGAGGGTAATGAAGTGCCGATGCTGGAAATGGACGAGCATGGCAATGAAACGGTCAGGCGCAGTGCGGTTGCCGAGCATTGACTGTTGACTGAGCGGTGAGGTGGGGGGCCGATGCGCATCGTCGGCCCCTTTTTCGTTTTGCCTGTACCGGCCCTTTCGCGGGTAAACCCGCGCCCACAGGGTTTGCGCAATCCTGAAGCTGATGCGGTACCTGTGGGAGCGGGTTCACCCGCGAAGAGGCCGGTGCAGACCACGAATTATTCGAACAGCGCGTCCAGGGCCTGCTCCAGCCGGGTAACGGCAATCACCTGCAACCCCGCCGGCGGCTCTTTCGGCGCATTGCCCTTGGGCACGATGGCCCGCTTGAAACCATGCTTGGCGGCTTCCTTCAAACGCTCCTGGCCACTGGGCACCGGCCGCACCTCGCCGGACAGGCCGATCTCGCCAAACACCAGCAGGCCATGGGCAAGGGGCCGGTTGCGCAGGCTGGACATCACCGCCGCAAGCAGCGCCAGGTCCGAGGCGGTTTCCAGCACCTTCACCCCGCCCACCACGTTGAGGAACACGTCCTGGTCATGGGTGGGAATACCGCCGTGACGGTGCAGCACTGCCAGCAACATGGCCAGGCGGTTCTGGTCCAGGCCCAGGGTCACGCGGCGCGGGTTGGCCAGGTGGCTGTCGTCGACCAGCGCCTGCACCTCCACCAGCATCGGCCGGGTGCCCTCCCAGGTCGCCATCACCACGCTGCCCGGTACTTCCTCCTGGGTGCGGTTGAGGAAGATCGCCGAGGGGTTGGACACCTCCTTCAGGCCACGGTCGGTCATGCCGAACACACCCAGCTCGTTGACCGCGCCAAAGCGGTTCTTCACCGCCCGCAGCAGGCGCAGGCGGCCATCGGACTCGCCTTCGAAATACAGTACGGTGTCGACCATGTGCTCGAGTACCCGCGGGCCGGCCAGCGAGCCTTCCTTGGTCACGTGGCCGACCAGGAAGATCGCCGTGCCGCTCTGCTTGGCGTAGCGCACCAGCAACGCAGTGCTTTCGCGCACCTGGGCCACGCCGCCGGGTGCCGATTGCAGTTGCTCGGTGAAAATGGTCTGGATCGAGTCGATCACCATGACCCGGGGCTTCTCGACACGGGCCGTGGCGATGATGGTCTCGATGCAGGTTTCGGTCATCACCTTGAGCTGGTCCTGGGGCAGGCCCAGGCGCCGGGAGCGCATGGCCACCTGCTGCTGCGACTCCTCGCCGGTGACATACAGCGCCGGCATGCCCGTGGCAATGTTGCACAAGGTCTGCAACAGGATGGTCGACTTGCCGATACCGGGGTCACCACCAATCAACACCACCGAGCCATCCACCAGTCCACCGCCCAGCACGCGGTCCAGTTCGGTGCTGCTGGTGGTGAAACGCGGGATTTCCTCGACGCTGACTTCGGCCAGGGTCTTGATCTGCGCCTGCTGCCCGGTCCAGCCGGCACGGCCACTACTGGGCGCAGCGGCACCGCCGCTTTCGATCATGGTCTCGACCAGGGTGTTCCAGGCCCCGCATTCGCCACATTGCCCGGCCCATTTGGGAAAGGTCGCACCGCATTCGGTGCAGCCATACAAGCGCTTGGCTTTGGCCATGGGTGAGGTCTCCTGGAAAAAACCGCCATGATAGCCGAGCCGGACGTGCCTCGAGCGCCTCGGGATGCGACAAACTATTCGTTCTAACGGTAGTCAGAAACCCTGAGCACAACGCATGAAGCGTTTAAGTGGCTTACAATGCGTAGACCTTACCTTTTGTTACAAGGAACTAAACATGGGCATGATCAGTGAGTTCAAGGCCTTCGCGGTCAAAGGCAATGTCGTCGACATGGCGGTTGGTATCATCATCGGCGCGGCCTTCGGCAAGATCGTCTCGTCTTTCGTCGGTGACGTAATCATGCCGCCACTGGGCCTGTTGATCGGTGGCGTGGACTTCAGCGATCTGGCTATTACCCTGAAGGCTGCCGAAGGTGACGTTCCGGCGGTGGTGCTGGCGTATGGCAAGTTCATTCAGACCGTGATCGACTTCCTGATCGTGGCCTTTGCCATCTTCATGGGGGTGAAGGCGATCAACCGGCTCAAGCGTGAAGAGGCCGTTGCGCCGACTACCCCGCCTGTGCCGACTGCAGAAGAGACCTTGCTGACCGAGATCCGCGACTTGCTCAAGGCGCAGAACCAGAACCGCTTGCCTTGAGGTCATGCAGGAAACGCTGCGGGAGCGGGTACGCCCGCTCTCACAACGGCCACAATGGCCTTACCAGTAGTTTTCCACCGCCACCTGCCCAGGCCGCTTGCTCAGGCTTAACTGCAGGTCCCGCGCTTTCAGCACCTTGCGTGTTTCGTCAATCATCTCCGGGTTGCCACACAGCATCACCCGCGAATGCTCCGGCGACAATTCCAGACCCGCCGCCTTTTCCAGCTCGCCGTTCTCGATCAGCGTGGTGATACGCTGGTTCAACGCCCCCGGGTGTTGCTCCCGGGTCACTACCGGAATGAACTGCAACTTGCCAGCGAATTCGGCCAGGTAATCGCGCTGCTCCAGCCCGGCGATCTCATCCACATAGGCCAGCTCTTTCGCTTCGCGCACCGAATACACCAGCTTGATGTTGTCGAAACGCTCCCAGGCCTCGAAGTCCTGCAGGATCGACATGAACGGCGCGATGCCAGTACCGGTCGCCAGCAACCAAAGGTCGCGACCACCAACGAAGCGATCAAGGGTGAGGAAGCCGAAGGCCTGGCGGTCGATCAGCAGGGTATCGCCTGCCCCCAGTCGGCTCAGCTCGCTGGTGAACTCCCCGCCAGGCACCACGATGGAGAAAAAGTCGAGGTGCTCGTCATGAGGCGCGCTGACCATGGAATAGGCGCGCCACACCACGCTGCCATCCGCCTTGGTCACGCCCAGGCGGGCAAACTGGCCGGATCGGAAGCGGAACCCTGCATCGCGCGTAACCCGCAGGCTGAAGAGGTTCGGCGTGAGTGGCTGAACATCGAGCAGGGTCTGGCGGGTGAACTTTTCGGCGCTAGCGGTCATATCGGGCTCCAGGTTTGGCGTGCGCACAGTGTCGCGCAAAGTGGCGCGGATAAAAACCACTGCTTTGTAGGGCCTCATCCACGGCGATCCTGCCGAAGTCGCATCGGTTCCTGACCGCTATAACAAAAAAATCTCAGCAAATTGGTAGGTCCTTTCCTACAATCATCCGGGCACCCAAACGGACTGGACCTGGGGCTCAAGGGAGTGTTTCAGATGCGCCACTGGAAACCCGACTATCTTCGTGCGTTCGCCGGCGAACGCTGCCCAGAGAAGTTGTTCGGCATGGCCGTGCATATGGCGCAGGATCTGGGCATGGAGTACCTGGGGCTGAACATTCGCATCCAGATCGCTACGCAAACACCCCACCTGTTCCTGTACAGCAACTACCCCCATGAATGGATCGAGCGCTACCAGCGCGATGACCTCTACAAGCAGGATTCGGCCGCCAATGCGAGCCACGGCTCGACCATGCCGGTGCTGTGGACCGATGAACTGTACCGCGAGGCTCCGCAGTTTCGTAAAGCTGCCTGTCAGAACGGCTTGCGCCATGGCTGGACGCAGTCATTGCACGACCAGCAGCACAACGAAAGCCAGATAAGCGTAGCCAGGTCCAGAAAGTCCATCAGTATCGCCGAACTCTACAGAAAGGCCGGCAGTGTGCAGTGGCTTTGTCATACCCTGCATGAGGTGATCAGCGCACATCACCTCACAGCACTATGCCCGCCGCAGCCGAAGTTGAGTGAGCGGGAACTGGAAGTGCTGAGATGGTCGGCCGCAGGCAAGACCGCCCTCGATTGCGCCAAGATCCTGTCAGTGTCGCAAAGCACGATAAACTTCCACATCCGCAGTGTCATTACCAAGACCAACGCCGCCAACAAAGCTGGCGCCGTCGCCATCGCCATCATGCGTGGCTGGATCTGACCGTCAAACCTGCGACCTTGGGCAAAGCCCTGTAGAATCGCCCGGCAAAGCCCGCGGCGAACCGCAACGGGCAGTTTCGTACCCGAGCCAGACGCCATGCCCCTGTTGACCACCCCATACGCCGAACTCGACCTGATCCGCCAGCCGGAACAGGCCAACGACCCACTGCAGGCTTTCGATGCCGCCGACGAGTACCTGCTTGCGCAGCTGCACGAACAGGCCCCACGGGCCGAGTGCCGGGTGCTGGTGCTCAATGACAGCTTCGGCGCCCTGGCCGCCAGCCTGGCGGGCAAGCTGCAGGTAGTCAGCAGTGGCGATTCGCACCTGGCGCACCTGGCCCTGGAAAAGAACCTGGCACGCAACGGCCTGCCATTTGACAGTGTGCCGTTCGTGCCGGCCAGCGAACACTGGCAAGGCCCGTTCGACCGGGTGCTGGTGCGCGTGCCCAAGACCTTGGCCCTGCTCGAAGAACAACTGATTCGCCTGCAAGGCCACCTGGCGCCCGGTGCGCAGGTGATTGCCGGGGCGATGATCAAGCACCTGCCAAGGGCGGCCGGTGACCTTATGGAGAAGTACATCGGCCCGGTGCAAGCCTCGCTGGCGCAGAAAAAGGCCCGCTTGCTGACCGCGACGGTAGCCGAGCGGCCGGTCGCCCGCTCGCCCTACCCTAGCCGCTACCGCCTCGACGCGCCGGCGCTGGAGCTGGAGCTGCTCAACCATGCCAACGTGTTCTGCCGTGAGGGGTTGGATATCGGCACGCGGGCATTCCTGCCGCACCTGCCCCGCGAACTGGGCCGCGCGCGGGTGGCGGACCTGGGCTGCGGCAACGGGGTATTGGCGATCGCCAGCGCCCTGGCCAACCCGGATGCCCAGTACACTCTGGTCGACGAGTCGTACATGGCGGTGCAATCGGCGCGCGAGAACTGGCAGGCCGCGCTGGGCGAACGCCCGGCAGTGTTCGAGGCAGCCGATGGGTTGGCGGGGTTAGAGAAGCAGTCGCTGGACGTGGTGCTGTGCAACCCGCCGTTCCACCAGCAGCAGGTGGTGGGTGACTTCCTCGCCTGGCGGATGTTCCAGCAGGCGCGTGAGGCGTTGGTGGTAGGCGGTGCGCTGTATATCGTGGGTAACCGGCACCTGGGCTATCACAGCAAGCTGGCGCGGTTGTTCCGGGGGGTGGAGCAGGTGGCGGCTACGCCCAAGTTCGTCATCCTTAAAGCCCGTAAGTAAGCCTGTACCGGCCCTATCGCCGGCAAGCCAGCTCCCACAGGTACTGCACTGGCCTTGAGAGCAGTGCGG
>NZ_JBNRIJ010000037.1:0-41606 GCF_053557675.1 Pseudomonas sp. XP1
GGGCTTCGCCCGTGTTCGCGGGCAAGCCCGCTCCCACAGGGATCACGCCAGCTTTTAGAAATTGAGCAAGACAGTTGCTCCCACCCCGACCGCATAGACCTCAAGCCATGCGCTGCCCCTGTGGGAGCTGGCTTGCCGGCGATGGGCTGCGAAGCAGACCCAGTCATGGATTTGACTGATATCAACACGCCGCGCGTGGCCGCAGACCATGATGCAGTGTGCATGACCGCAAGGATGCAGACCGATGAACCGATACGCCCCCAGGATCTTCGCCACCGCGCTGATCGCCCTGCTCGCAACAGCCGGCGGGCTGGGGTACTGGAAGTCGCTCCACGACCAGTTGCCCGAAGGCCTGAGCATGGGCAACGGCCGCCTGGAAGCCACCGAGGTGCAGATCGCCAGCAAAATCCCTGGTCGCCTGGCCGAAGTGCTGGTCGAAGAAGGTGACAAGGTAAAACGCGGCCAGCTGCTGGCGCGCATCGACACCCGTACCATGGAAGCCCAGCGCAGCCAGGCCGAAGCCGAAGTGCTGCGCGCCCGGGAGAACTACGCCGCCGCCCAGGCCAGCGTGCAGCTGCGCCAGAGTGAACTGCTGCTGGCCAGCCAGGAGCTCAAGCGCGTGCGCGAGATCTTCCAGCGCAAGTACGCCAGCCAGCAGTTGCTCGACCAACAGCAGGCGCGCTTCGACACGGCCAACGCCGCCGTGGTCGCCGCCCGCGCCCAACTGGCGGCGATCAAGGCCGCCATCGGTGCCGCCGAGGCCCAGGTGGCGCAGCTCACCAGCGAAATCGACGACAGCAGCCTGCGCGCACCGATCGACGGCATCATCCAGCTGCGCCTGGCCGAGCCCGGTGAAGTGCTGGGTGCCGGCGGCCGCGTACTGATGCTGATCGACCCCAGCGACCAGTACATGAACCTCTACCTGCCCGCCTCCACCAGCGGCCGCCTGACCGTCGGCGACCAGGCGCGGATCGTGCTCGACGCCCTGCCCGAGCGGGCGCTGCCGGCGAAGGTGGCCTTTGTCGCGGCCAAGGCCCAGTTCACCCCCAAGCAGGTGGAAACCCGCGACGAGCGGCAAAAGCTGGTGTTCCGGGTCAAGTTGCGCCTGACCGACCCGGGCGCCGTGCCGCAGGCCAAGCCGGGTATGCCAGGCGCCGGCTATGTACGCACGGTTGATGTGGACTGGCCGGCCAACCTGCAATGAACGCCGCGGCACTGCTGGCCGAGGGTATCAGCCATCGCTACGGCGACCTGGTGGCCCTGCACCCCCTAGGGTTCAGCCTGCCGGCGGGCACCCGCTGCGCGCTGATCGGCCCTGACGGGGCTGGCAAATCGACCCTGCTGGGGCTGATCGCCGGCGTCAAGCGCCTGCAACAGGGCGAACTGCAGGTGCTGGGTGGCTCGATCCGCCAGCGGCGCCATCGCGCGGCGCTGTACCCGAAAGTGGCGTTCATGCCGCAGGGGCTGGGCAACAACCTGTATCCGGAGCTGTCGATCAGCGAGAACATCCGCTTTTTCGCCACCCTGTTCGGCCTCGGCCGCCGTGAATGCGAACAGCGCATGGCCAACCTGCTGCAGGCTACCGACCTGCAGCGCTTTGCCGAGCGCCCGGCGGGCAAGCTGTCGGGCGGCATGAAACAGAAGCTGGGCCTGTGCTGCGCACTGATCCACGAGCCGGACCTGCTGATCCTCGACGAGCCGACCACAGGTGTCGACCCACTGTCACGGCGGCGCTTCTGGGAGCTGGTCGAACAGGTGCGCGCACAGCGCCCGCAACTGACCCTGCTGGTGGCCACTGCCTACATGGAGGAGGCCGAACAGTTTGAACATTGCCTGATGCTCGATGGCGGTCGCCTGCTGGCGGCCGGCCCCAGCCGTGAACTGGCCGCAGTCACCCCCAGCGGCAAGCTGGACGACGCCTTCACCCACTACCAGGGCGCGGGCAAGGCACAACACCCTCTGCTCATCATTCCACCACGCCCGGCCACTGACACCTCGGTCGCCATCGAGGCCAACGACCTGACCCTGCGCTTTGGCGATTTCACTGCCGTGAACAAGGTCAGCTTCGCCATTGGCCGCGGGGAGATCTTCGGCTTCCTCGGCTCCAACGGCTGTGGCAAGACCACCACCATGAAAGTGCTCACCGGCCTGATGCCGGCCAGCGAAGGCAGCGCCAGCCTGCTCGGCCGCCCGGTGGATGCCAGCGACCTGGCCACGCGCAAGCGGGTCGGTTTCATGTCGCAGAGTTTTTCGCTGTATGGCGAGCTCAGCACCCGGCAGAACCTGAACCTGCATGCGCGCCTGTTCGACCTGCCAAAGGTCGAGAGCGGCCAGCGTATCGACGAACTGATCGAGCGCTTCGACCTGGGTGCCATCGCCGACCAGCCATCCGGCGCCCTGCCCCTCGGGCTGCGCCAGCGCCTGTCACTGGCAGTGGCAGTACTGCACCGCCCGGAAGTGCTGATCCTCGACGAACCCACCTCCGGCGTCGACCCGGCTGCCCGTGACGACTTCTGGCGCCTGCTGGTGGAGCTGTCACGCGAGCAGGGCGTGACCATTTTCCTGTCCACCCACTTCATGAACGAAGCCCAGCGCTGCGACCGTATCTCGCTGATGCATGCAGGCCGGGTACTGGCCTGCGACACGCCGGGTGCCCTGCAACGCCAGTACCAGGGCAACACCCTGGAGGACGCGTTCGTACGCTGCCTGGAACAGGCCCAGGAACTGGCGCTACAAGCTACCGACAACGCCGTGCTGGAGCAGGCCACCACACCTGCGCCAGCGCTGCGCCAGGGTTTCAGCCTGCGTCGCCTGCTGGCGGTGGCCGGCCGTGAGGGCAAGGAGCTGCTGCGCGACAAGGTACGCCTGGCCTTCGCCCTGCTGGGGGCGGTGTTCATGATGGTGATCTTTGGCTATGGCATTTCGCTGGATGTGGAAAACCTCGCCTTCGCCGTACACGACCAGGACCAGAGCCCGCAAAGCCGGGCCTACCTCGAAGCCTTCCGTGGTTCACGCTATTTCGCCGAACAGGCGCCCATCCGCGATACCCGCGAAATGCACCAGCGCCTGCAGCGCTCTGAAATCAAACTGGCGCTGGAAATTCCGCCCGGCTTTGGCCGCGACCTGTACGCCGGGCGTCAACCGGTCGTGGCTGCCTGGCTCGATGGCGGCATGCCGTTCCGCGCGGAAACCAGCCGCAACTACGTTGAAGCCGTGCACCAGGCCAACCTCGACCAACTGGCCAAGGCCAGCCCACAGCCGCAGCAGCGCCAGGACCTGGTGCGCCTGGAAACCCGTTTTCGCTACAACCAGGATGTGGTCAGCGTGAACGCCATCGGTCCAGGAGTAATGGCGCTGATTTTGGCCTTCATCCCGGCCATGCTCACCGCGCTGGGTATCGTCCGCGAGAAAGAGCTCGGCTCCATCACCAACTTCTACGCCACACCCCTCACCCGCCTGGAATTCCTGCTCGGCAAGCAGATGCCCTATCTGGCCGTGAGCCTGGTCAACCTGGCGCTGCTGGTGGCGATGAACCGCTGGCTGTTCGCCGTGCCGCTCAAGGGCAGCGTGCTGGCCCTGGCCTGTGGCGGCGTCGCCTATCTGCTGGCGACCACCAGCCTTGGCCTGCTGATCTCGGCCTTCACCCGCACCCAGATCGCCGCCATCCTGGGCACCATGATCATCACCAGCCTGCCGACCATCCAGTTCTCCGGGCTGATCGTGCCACGCTCGTCGCTGGACGGCGCGGCGGCGGTGATGGGCCAGCTGTTCCCGGCGGGCTACTTCCTCGATATCGCGGTCGGCACCTTCACCAAGGCGCTGGGCCTGCGCGAACTGTGGCCGCAGTGCCTGATCCTGCTCAGCTTCTTTACCGTGTTCACCGGCCTGAGCCTGGCCATGCTGAAGAAGCAGGAGGCCTGAGATGTCACGCCTGAACCATACCCTGCGCCTTGGCCTGAAAGAGCTTACCAGCCTGCGCCACGACAGCGTGCTGCTGTTGTTCCTGCTGTATGCCTTCAGCGTGGCTATCTACATGCCCGCAGCCGGCTCGGTGATCGGCGTGCACAACGCCAGCGTCGCAGTAGTGGACGAAGACCACAGTCTGCTGTCGCGCAAGCTCGGCGAAGCCCTGCAACCGCCCGAGTTCCAGCCCGCCGTACCGCTGGCCCCGGGGCGCCTGGACCAGGCCATGGACAGCGGCCAGTACACCTTCGTAATCAACGTGCCGATGAATTTCCAGAGCGACCTGCTGGCCGGACGCTCGCCGGAACTGCAGATCAATGTCGACGCCACGGCCATGAGTCAAGCGTTCATGGGGGCCGGCTACATCGGCCGCATCTTCGAACGCGAGTTGCTCGACTACAGCCAGCGCAGCAACACACAGAGCCCGGTGGTAATCAACGCCAAGGCCCTGTTCAACCCCAACCTGGAGGGTGGCTGGTTCCTGGCGGTGATCCAGATCATCAACAACATCACCATCCTGGCGATCATCCTCACCGGGACAGCGTTGCTGCGCGAGCGCGAGCACGGCACCCTCGACCACCTGCTGGTGCTGCCGCTGACCGCGCTGGAAATCATGCTGGCGAAAATCGCCAGCAACGCGCTGGTGGTGGTGACCTGCACCTGGATTTCGCTGGTGGTAGTGGTCAAGGGCGCGCTTGGCGTGCCGCTCTCCGGTTCGATGGGCCTGTTCCTGGCCGTGACCGCGCTGTACCTGTTCGCCAGTACCGCACTGGGCATCTTCCTCGCCACTCTGGCGCGCTCGACGCCACAATTCGGCCTGCTGGCAATCCCGGTGATCATCCCGATGCTGTTGCTGTCCGGCGGCAGCACACCGCTGGACAGCATGCCGCAGTGGCTGCAGTGGGTGATGCAGGGGTCGCCGTCGACGCACTTTGTCAGCCTTGGCGCCGCAATCCTGTTCCGTGATGCCGGGTGGACGGTAGTGTGGCCGGACATCCTGGCGCTGGCTGTGATCGGGCTGGTGTTCTTCGGCGTGGCGCTGGCGCGGTTTCGCCGAAGCCTGGCGTCCTGATCCAAATTGGGATCTAGCAACAAAGACAAAGGGCGCCTTTCGGCGCCCTACTCACAGACAGGTCGGCTTGTCATCGCCATACACCTGCCCGGCTCTGTAATTGCTGGTTGAACCAGGATCCGCAGAGTCTTGCAAGCCCCTTACGGGAACAGGCCCATTATCACGTATCGAGCGTTACATTGCCAACAGACTGCACTATTGCTGGATGTGTGAAACCCAGCGTAAAGCCAACAGCAGCCCTCACGGCGGCGAAATGCTCTGGCCGCATTGTAAAGGTGATGTATTCCCGACCACCGCCCTGCCGCGACCTGACCCGGCATCTGTCCAGTCTGGAGGTAGCTACCGTGTAGATCATGTCGCACTTCGCCCAGCATGTCAGGGCCGGGCCAGGGAGATAACTCGGCAGCACAACGTGATGCCTTGTCATGTGATCCGGAGCGGTGGTGCTCAGCGGGATTATCGTCACCAAATGACGGTTTTGACTGTGCTTGCGAAGAACGACAACCGGGCGCACCTTGATCATTTCAGGCACTTGAAAGCCTGAAAAGTCGCACATCAGTACAGTCGCCTCTTTCGGCTGGTACTTCAAAGGCATTGCCAACACTCTCAAGCAACTGAAGACAAGGCACAATTTAGCTTGGCCTTGGCTTCAGAAACCGAAAACTGGCGGGCTTACAGGAAAGACGGAAAGGTCCTACAACCGTGGTAAGCCTGACTTCAATCCAGCTCACCAGCAATCGACCTCACAGTGCTTCAGGTCACTGCACGATCAGGTTGTTGAACAGCAGGTCTTCGACGATCGGCTTGCCCTCTTCGGCTTCCATTACCTGCTGCACCTGTTTCAGCGCTTCCTGGCGAAGATGCTCCTTGGCCTCGACGTTGCTCATGCTGTCCACCGACTGTTGGGTGAACAGCGCCACCAGCTGATTGCGGATCAGCGGCTCGTGGTGCTTCACCGCCTTCGCGGCTTCGTCGCCGGTCACGCGCAGGGCCACGTCGGCCTTGTACACGCGCAGCCGCGGGCTGCCGTCGAGGGCATAGTTGCCGACAAAGGGCGGGCTCAGGCTGATGTAGGCGACTTTTGGCGCCCCTTCCTTGGCTTCCTCGGCCATGGCCGCAGCCGGCAGCAGCAGCGCCAGCACCATCAAGATCCACGCTTTCACGAATTCGCTCCTCAATACAGTTGGCGCCAGCTTACCCAGCACACCGCTCAAACCCAAGCCCGGGCTCATGCCGCACTTATGCCTGCACATCAGGGCAGGCCATGCTCGTTGACCGGGCAGGCGGCCCTCCTACACTTATCGGCCACGACCCGCAAAGGAATAGCCCCGATGAAAGCTGTGTTGTGCAAAACCCTTGGCCCGGCGCGCGATCTGGTGCTGGAAGAGGTGACCAGCCCGGTGCCGAAGAAAAACGAGATCCTGCTGGATGTGCAGGCCGCCGGAGTCAACTTCCCCGACACCCTGATCATCGAAGGCAAGTACCAGTTCCAGCCACCGTTGCCGTTCTCCCCCGGCGGCGAGGCGGCGGGCGTGGTGGCCGCCGTCGGAGAAAAGGCCGGCGCGTTCAAGGTCGGCGACCGGGTCATGGCACTGACCGGCTGGGGAGCGTTTGCCGAGCAGGTGGCTGTGCCGTTCTACAACGTGCTGCCGATCCCGGCGAGCATGGACTTCACCACCGCTGCAGCATTCGGCATGACCTACGGCACCTCCATGCACGCCCTGCGTCAGCGCGGCCAGTTGCAGGCGGGCGAGACACTGCTGGTGCTGGGCGCGTCCGGCGGGGTCGGCCTGGCGGCGGTGGAGATCGGCAAGGCCATGGGCGCGCGAGTGATCGCGGCCGCCAGCAGTGCGGAAAAACTGGCCGTGGCCAAGGCAGCCGGGGCGGATGAACTGATCGACTACAGCCAGGCCAGCCTGCGTGACGAGATCAAGCGCCTGACCGGTGGCCAGGGCGTGGACGTGATCTACGACCCGGTGGGTGGCGAATTGTTCGAACAGGCAGTGCGCGGGCTGGCCTGGAATGGCCGGTTGCTGGTGGTGGGCTTTGCCAGCGGGACCATCCCGCAGCTGGCGGCCAACCTGGTGCTCCTCAAAGGTGCCGCGGTACTGGGGGTATTCTGGGGAGCGTTTGCCCAGCGTCAGCCGGAGGACAATGCGGCCAACTTCCGGCAGCTGTTTGCATGGCATGCCGAAGGCAAGTTGAAGCCGCTGGTATCGCAGACTTATCCACTGGCTGAAGCCGGGGCTGCCATTGAAAAGTTGGGGCAGCGGCAGGCTGTGGGTAAGTTGGTGGTGCTGGCCAGGTAAGACAGTTCCGGCCTTTTCGCGGGTTCACCCGCGAAGAGGCCGGCACAGGTAATCAAACCTCCCGCAGGTTATGGCAGCGCCTGAACCGTGCCTCCAGGTTGCGATCGGGCATCTGGTGGCTGCGCAGGGCGTTCAAGGTCTGTTCGACATAATCACGCGTGGTGCCATAGCGCCCCTTGGCACTGGCCAGTATCTGGCTGAGCAGGGTGTCCGGCAGGTTCCCGGCATAGCACGGCAAATGCCGCTCCAGCACGAAGCCCAGGGCCTGCACCTTGCTGCCATCACCCAACCGACAACTGAGCCAGTGCGGCCGGTACGCCGGGTACGGCATCTCGCGCTGCCACAGGGCCATCAGCGACTCGTCCAGGCTGCTGTCATCCAACCGATAGGCAAAACCACTGCAGGAGCCACCGCGGTCCAGGCCAAACACCAGCCCGGGGGTTTCCGGGGTGCCACGGTGTTCGTGCGACCACAGGTACAAGCCGCGGTGGTAACCATGTACACGCGCGCGTTGGCGTTCCACCGAGTTGCACTCCGGTCGCCAGATCAACGAGCCATAGGCGAACAGCCAAACCGGCCCACCCTGATGGCGAGACATGGTTGTCTTCATGGAATTGAACAACTGTTCGCGAGTATGTTGCTGACCGAAGTCGAGTGTCGGTGGATATGAAACTTCCCAGGACATACTTTCAAGTGCCGACATAAGCTGCCGCCATTATCCCTGTAAACTACGGATGTAGCGAGATTCGATTACGATGCGCCCCAAGCCTCTGTACCAAGGGCGCTTGCAGTAACCATAGGACAGAAGTGCGGGAATACTCAAGCCCTCGCGCCAGAGTTTCATCCGCGCTCCCGACGACTGGAAAGTACTGTTTCGGCAACTGTGAAAGTTATTAGCCAAGGCGGTAACAATTACCGCCTTATACCCATACTTTCAAACTTCGGTTATTAGCCGCGTGGTGCGTAGGCAAACACATCGGCGCGCATGCGGTGCGCATCCATGCCGGCTTCGACCAAGGCGTCGAGAGTGGCATAGATCATGTTCGGCGAGCCGCTGGCATATACATGCACGCTGTTGAGGTCGGCGATGTCTTCGCAGACCGCCTCATGCAGCATGCCGCAACGGCCTTCCCAACCGCACAGGTCGCTGACCACCTGGTGAAGGAACAGGTTGGGCAGGCGCTGCCATTCGTCCCAGTGCTCGATCTGGTAGAAGTCTTCGGGCCGACGCACGCCCCAGTACAGGTGCACCGGGTGCTTGAAACCCTGAGCCCGGCAATGCTCGACCAGGCTGTGCATCTGGCCCATGCCGGTGCCAGCAGCGATCAGCACCAGCGGCCCGTCAGGCAACTCGGCCAGGTGGGTGTCGCCGAACGGCATTTCGATGCGCGCCAGGCCGTCGCGCTTGAGTTGCTCGATAAGTTGCAGCGCACTGGGCTCGCGCGCCAGCACATGCAGCTCCAGTTCGCGCCCGGCATGGGGTGCGGAAGCCAGCGAAAACGCCGCCTGCTTGCCGCCTTCGCGCTCGATCATCAGGTACTGCCCCGCGTGGTAGCGCGGCGGCCTGCCCGCCGGCGCGCGCAACCGCACGCGCCAGACGTCGCCACCGACCTCGACGCACTCACTGACACTGCACGCCAGTTTGCGCACCGGCAACTCGCCCAGGGCGAGCACACCATCCCAGAGCAACACGCAGTCCTCCAGCGGTTCGGCAATGCAGGTGAACAGCTCGCCATGGTCGCGGACTTCACCGTCCTGGCGTACCCGGCCTTCGACCAACAACGCGGCGCAGACATGGCAATTGCCATTGCGGCAGCTGTTCGGGCAGTCATAGCCCAGCCGCCGCGCTCCATCCAGGATCCGTTCCCCGGGTTCGAGCGCCAGCACCGCCCCGGACGGCTGCAACGTTACCTGCATCAATCTATTCCCAACTGATCCCACAGCTCATCGATACGGCGGGTGACGGCTTCGTCCTTGACGATGACCCGTCCCCATTCGCGTGTAGTCTCGCCCGGCCACTTGTGCGTGGCGTCCAGGCCCATCTTCGACCCCAGCCCTGATACCGGCGACGCGAAGTCCAGGTAGTCGATCGGGGTGTTGTCGATCATCACCGTATCACGCTTGGGGTCCATGCGTGTGGTGATGGCCCAGATCACATCGTTCCAGTCGCGGGCATTGATATCGTCATCGGTGACAATAACGAATTTGGTGTACATGAACTGTCGCAGGAACGACCACACACCCAGCATCACGCGCTTGGCGTGGCCCGGGTACTGCTTCTTCATGGTCACCACCGCCATGCGGTACGAGCAGCCTTCCGGCGGCAGGTAGAAATCGACGATTTCCGGGAACTGCTTCTGCAGGATCGGCACGAACACTTCGTTCAGCGCCACGCCGAGGATCGCCGGCTCATCTGGCGGGCGGCCGGTGTAGGTGCTGTGGTAGATCGGTTTCTGCCGATGGGTGATGCGCTCGACGGTGAACACCGGGAAGCTGTCCACTTCGTTGTAGTAGCCGGTGTGGTCGCCATACGGGCCTTCCGGGGCCATTTCGCCCGGGTGGATCACGCCTTCCAGGATGATTTCGGCGGTAGCCGGTACCTGCAGGTTGCTGCCCCGGCACTTGACCAGTTCGGTGCGGTTGCCGCGCAGCAGGCCGGCGAAGGCGTACTCGGAGAGGGTGTCCGGCACCGGGGTCACGGCGCCGAGGATGGTGGCCGGGTCAGCGCCCAGGGCCACGGCGACCGGGAACGGTTGGCCAGGGTTCTTCTCGCACCATTCGCGGTAGTCCAGGGCGCCGCCACGGTGGCTGAGCCAGCGCATGATGACCTTGTTGCGGCCGATCACCTGCTGGCGGTAGATGCCCAGGTTCTGGCGGTCCTTGTTCGGGCCGCGGGTGACGGTGAGGCCCCAGGTGATCAGCGGCGCCACGTCGCCCGGCCAGCAGTGCTGGATCGGCAGGGCGCCGAGGTCGACATCGTCCCCCTCGACCACCACTTCCTGACACACCGCGTCCTTGACCACTTTCGGCGCCATCGACACGACTTTCTTGAAGATCGGCAGCTTGGACCAGGCATCCTTCAGGCCCTT
This sequence comes from Pseudomonas sp. XP1, assembly GCF_053557675.1. Taxonomy (NCBI): domain Bacteria; kingdom Pseudomonadati; phylum Pseudomonadota; class Gammaproteobacteria; order Pseudomonadales; family Pseudomonadaceae; genus Pseudomonas; species Pseudomonas sp. XP1. Next base: position 10,434 of record NZ_JBNRIJ010000037.1, read on the forward strand.
CGGCGGTTCGGGCTCCTTGAGGAATGCCAGCAGCTTGCCGATTTCCCGCAGCTCATCGACCGACTCGGCCCCCATGCCCATGGCCACGCGCTCCGGGGTGCCGAACAGGTTGCCCAGCACCGGGATGTCGAAGCCGGTGGGCTTTTCGAACAGCAATGCAGGGCCCTTGGCACGCAGGGTGCGGTCGCAGACCTCGGTCATTTCCAGGACGGGGGAGATCGGAACCTGGATGCGCTTGAGCTCGCCGCGCTGTTCCAGGCCACGGATGAAGTCGCGCAAGTCGCGATACTGCATGCAGGAGCCTCGTGTTGGCCGTATCGGTCGGGGGTGCAGAGTGTAGCGCCGTTCAGTACCCAATGGCCAAAAATGACTTGGGGCCGCTTCGCGCCCCATCGCCGGCAAGCCAGCTCCCACAGAGTCCGCACAAGCTTCAAGAGCCGTACAGTACCTGTGGGAGCTGGCTTGCTGGCGATGGGCTGCGAAGCAGCCCCAATCAATTCCGGCCTGAAACGCTTACTTGCGCTTCATCGACAGGAAGAACTCGTCGTTGGTCTTGGTCTGCTTGAGCTTGTCGACCAGGAACTCGATGGCGGCGATTTCGTCCATCGGGTGCAGCAGCTTGCGCAGGATCCACATGCGCTGCAGTTCGTCGTCGGCGGTCAGCAGCTCTTCGCGGCGGGTACCGGAGCGGTTGATGTTGATAGCCGGGAACACACGCTTCTCGGCGATGCGGCGGTCCAGCGGCAGCTCCATGTTGCCAGTGCCCTTGAACTCTTCGTAGATCACTTCGTCCATCTTCGAGCCGGTTTCGACCAGCGCGGTGGCGATGATGGTCAGCGAACCGCCTTCCTCGATGTTACGCGCGGCACCGAAGAAGCGCTTCGGCTTCTCCAGGGCGTGGGCGTCGACACCACCGGTCAGCACCTTGCCGGAGCTCGGGATGACGGTGTTGTAGGCACGTGCCAGACGGGTGATGGAGTCCAGCAGGATGACCACGTCCTTCTTGTGCTCGACCAGGCGCTTGGCCTTCTCGATCACCATTTCGGCAACCTGCACGTGGCGGGTTGGCGGCTCGTCGAAGGTGGAGGCAACCACTTCGCCACGCACGGTGCGCTGCATTTCGGTCACTTCTTCCGGGCGCTCGTCGATCAGCAGGACGATCAGGTGGCACTCGGGATTGTTACGGGTGATGTTGGCCGCGATGTTCTGCAGCATGATCGTCTTGCCCGCTTTCGGCGGAGCAACGATCAGGCCACGCTGGCCTTTGCCGATCGGAGCGCACAGGTCGATGACGCGGCCGGTCAGGTCTTCGGTGGAGCCGTTACCGGCTTCCATCTTCAGGCGCTTGTTCGGGAACAGCGGCGTCAGGTTTTCGAACAGGATCTTGTTCTTCGCGTTTTCCGGGCGGTCGAAGTTGATGGTGTCGACCTTCAGCAGGGCGAAGTAACGCTCCCCTTCCTTCGGCGGACGAATCTTGCCGACGATGGTGTCACCGGTACGCAGGTTGAAACGGCGGATCTGGCTGGGCGAGACGTAGATGTCGTCAGGGCCGGCCAGGTAGGACGCATCAGCCGAACGCAGGAAACCGAAACCATCCTGGAGAATCTCCAGCACGCCGTCACCAGAGATCTCTTCGCCGCTTTTCGCGTGCTTCTTCAGCAGGGCGAAAATCACGTCCTGTTTGCGCGAACGGGCCATGTTTTCGATGCCCATCTGTTCGGCCATTTCCAAAAGATCGGTAATCGGCTTTTGCTTGAGTTCAGTCAGGTTCATAAGGGGAGTGACGTAATCATGTAAGAAGGGAGAATTAAGCTTCTGGCTTAATGAGGCCGCGCCGCTAGATGGCGACAGGATCGCGTACTGATTCGAATTAGGGATGCTTCGGCGACGGCGTGTAGAGGGCACTGGAGAAGCAGTGCGAGGCCGAATGTAACACTTGCTTTTTTCTGCGTCTAGTGCTCTGAAAAAGAAAAGCCCCGCATCTGCGGGGCTTTTTCACATCACAGGTGGGCGTCGAGGAACGCGGCCAGCTGCGATTTGGACAGGGCGCCGACCTTGGTGGCTTCGACGTTGCCGTTCTTGAACAGCATCAGCGTCGGGATACCACGCACGCCGTGCTTGGCCGGGGTTTCCTGGTTCTCGTCGATGTTCAGCTTGGCGACGGTCAGTTTGCCCTCGTAGGTGGAGGCGATGTCGTCCAGTACCGGAGCGATCATCTTGCATGGACCGCACCATTCAGCCCAGTAGTCGACCAGTACGGCGCCTTCGGCCTTAAGGACATCGGCTTCGAAGGAGGCGTCGGTGACATGTTTGATCAGATCGCTGCTCATGGATATCTCCAGGGTCGTAAGCAAAAAAACGTGGCCCATGATAGCCGTACCCACGCCCGACAGGAAGCCACGGACGATTGAGTGTAACTATAGTTGTGCAAGACGCCACGAATCGAAACTGTCATGCAAACGTCATAGCATCGAATGGCACATTGCCTTGCATCAAGGCCAGCTCAACGGCTGTGTACCACGCGTTGGCGACAGCCTGCTATCGTGGCACGATTGCCGGGTTAACGACCGAGAACAACCAGATCATGCCGCATACCATCGCGAAGAACCTGTCCCTGATCGCCGCCATCGACCTTGGCTCCAACAGCTTTCACATGGTCGTGGCCAAGGCCCACCATACCGAAATCCGCATTCTCGAGCGGCTCGGCGAGAAGGTTCAACTGGCCGCCGGCATCGACGAAGAACGCAAGCTCAGCGAAGAGGCAATGGAACGAGGCCTGGATTGCCTCAAGCGCTTTTCCCAACTGATCAACGGCATGCCGGCAGGCTCGGTGCGTATCGTCGGTACCAACGCCTTGCGCGAAGCGCGCAACCGCAACGAATTCATCCAGCGCGCCGAAGCCATCCTTGGCCACCCGGTCGAGGTAATCTCTGGCCGTGAAGAAGCGCGCCTGATCTACCTGGGCGTGTCGCACACCCTGGCCGATACCCCCGGCAAACGCCTGGTGGCCGATATCGGCGGCGGCAGTACCGAGTTCATCATCGGCCAGCGCTTCGAGCCGCTGCTGCGCGAAAGCCTGCAGATGGGCTGCGTCAGCTTCACCCAGCGCTACTTCCGCGACGGTAAGATCACCCCGGCCCGCTACGCCCAGGCTTACACCGCCGCGCGCCTGGAGCTGATGAGCATCGAGAATGCCCTGCACCGCCTGACCTGGGACGAGGCCATCGGCTCGTCCGGTACCATTCGTGCCATCGGCGCAGCCATCAAGGCAGGTGGCCTGGGCAATGGCGAGGTCAACGCCGAGGGGCTGGCCTGGGTCAAGCGCAAGCTGTTCAAGCTGGGCGAGGTCGACAAGATCGACTTCGAAGGCGTCAAGCCGGACCGCCGCACCATCTTCCCGGCGGGCCTGGCGATTCTCGAAGCGATCTTCGATGCCCTGGAACTGCAGCGCATGGACCACTGCGACGGTGCCCTGCGCGAAGGTGTGCTGTTCGACCTGCTGGGCCGCCACCACCACGAAGACGTGCGCGAACGCACCCTGAACTCGCTGATGGAGCGCTACCACGTGGACCAGGGCCAGGCCGCGCGCGTCGAACGCAAGGCGTTGCACGCCTTCGACCAAGTGGCCGACGCGTGGGATCTCAAAGACGGGAACTGGCGCGATCTGCTGGGCTGGGCGGCAAAAGTGCACGAAATCGGCCTGGATATCGCTCACTACCACTACCATAAACACGGCGCCTACCTGATCGAGCACTCCGACCTGTCGGGTTTCTCCCGCGAGGACCAGCAGATGATGGCCTTGCTGGTGCGCGGCCACCGCCGCAACATCCCCAAGGACAAGATCGCCGAACTAGGTGAGGAAGGGGTCAAGCTGCTGCGCCTGTGCGTGCTGCTGCGCTTCGCCATCCTGTTCCACCACATCCGTGGCAACCAGCAGATGCCGAAGGTCGAGCTCAAGGCTGCCGACAGCAGCCTCGACGTGGCCTTCCCCGAGGGCTGGCTGGAACAGAACCAACTGACCCAGGCCGACTTCGCCAACGAGGCGGAGTGGCTTGCCCGGGTCGGCTTCGTCCTCAGCGTACGTTGAGGACCGGGTTGCTCAGGCGCTCCAGCAGGGTCGCCTGGGCACTGCGCGGGTTCTGGTTGCCGGTTGGCGTGCTGCGCACGTAGCGCCCGTCCGGCTGCAGGGTCCAGGCGTGGGTGTTGTCGGTCAGGTAGCCTTCCAGCTCCTTCTTCACCCGCAGCAACAGCTTCTTGCCTTCCACCGGGAAGCAGGTCTCGACACGCTTGTCGAGGTTGCGCTCCATCCAGTCGGCACTGGACAGGTAGATCTGCTCTTCGCCGCCATTGAGGAAGTAGAACACCCGCGTGTGCTCGAGGAAGCGGCCGATGATCGAGCGCACCTGAATGTTGTGCGAAACCCCCGGAATGCCTGGGCGCAGGCAGCACATGCCACGCACCACCAGGTCGATCTTCACGCCCGACTGGCTGGCCTTGTACAACGCCTTGATGACCTTGGCGTCGGTCAGCGAGTTGAACTTGGCGATGATATGCGCCGGCTTGCCTTCGAGGGCGAACTGGGTTTCCCGCGCGATCATGTCGAGCATGCCCTTCTTCAGGGTGAACGGCGCGTGCAGCAGCTTCTTCATGCGCAGGGTCTTGCCCATGCCGATCAGCTGGCTGAACAGCTTGCCGACGTCCTCGGTGAGGGCGTCGTCGGAGGTCAGCAGGCTGTAGTCGGTGTACAGGCGGGCGTTGCCTGCGTGGTAGTTACCAGTGCCCAGGTGCGCATAACGCACGATCTCGCCCTGCTCGCGGCGCAGGATCAGCATCATCTTAGCGTGGGTCTTGAAGCCGACCACGCCGTAGATCACCACCGCACCGGCCGCTTGCAGGCGGCTGGCCATCTGCAGGTTGGACTCTTCGTCGAAGCGCGCCCGCAACTCGATCACCGCGGTGACCTCCTTGCCGTTACGCGCTGCGTCCACCAGCGCGTCGACGATTTCCGAGTTGGCCCCGGAACGGTACAGGGTCTGGCGCACGGCAAGCACGTGCGGGTCCTTGGCGGCCTGCCGCAGCAGGTCGATCACCGGGGTGAAGGACTCGAACGGGTGCATCAGCAGGATGTCCTGCTTGCCGATCACGCTGAAGATATTGTCGGCGTTCTGCAGCAGCTTGGGGATCGCCGGGGTGAACGGCGTGTACTGCAGCTCAGGGTGGCTGTCCAGGCCGGTGATGCTGAACAGGCGGGTAAGGTTGACCGGGCCGTTGACCTGGTACAGCTCGCTTTCGCTGAGGCTGAACTGCTTGAGCAGGTAGTCCGACAAGTGTTTCGGGCAGGTGTCGGCGACCTCCAGGCGCACTGCGTCACCGTAGCGGCGCGAGAACAGCTCGCCGCGCAGGGCGCGGGCCAGGTCATCGACCTCTTCGGAGTCCAGCGCCAGGTCGGCGTTACGGGTCAGGCGGAACTGGTAGCAGCCCTTCACCTTCATGCCCTGGAACAGGTCGTCGGCGTGCGCGTGGATCATTGACGACAGGAACACATAGTTGGCGCCAGGGCCACCCACCTCTTCCGGCACGCGGATGACCCGCGGCAGCAGGCGCGGGGCCGGAATGATCGCCAGGCCCGAATCGCGACCGAAGGCGTCGACACCCTCGAGCTCGACGATGAAGTTGAGGCTCTTGTTCACCAGCAGCGGGAACGGGTGAGTAGGGTCGAGGCCGATCGGGGTGATGATCGGGGCGATTTCGTCGCGGAAGTAGCGGCGCACCCAGGTCTTGAGCTTGGGGGTCCAGTGACGCCGGCGGATGAAGCGGATATGGTGCTTCTCCAGCTCGGGCAGCAGCACATCGTTGAGGATTGCGTACTGGCGCTCCACTTCACTGTGCACCAGGTCGCTGATACGCGCCAGCGCCTGGTGCGGCTGCAGGCCATCGGCACCGGCCTGTTCACGAGCAAAGTTGATCTGCTTCTTCAGGCCGGCGACTCGGATCTCGAAGAACTCGTCGAGGTTGCTGGAGAAGATCAACAGGAACTTGAGGCGCTCTAGCAGCGGGTAGCTCTCGTCCAGCGCCTGCTCCAGCACGCGGATATTGAACTGCAACTGGGAGAGTTCGCGATGAATGTACAGGCTGCTGTCGTCCAGGCCCGGGATGATGATCGCCGGGGCCGGCGCGGGTGCCGGAGCCGCAGTCTCTGCCACCGGTTCCACGGCAGGCAGGGGCGCCGGCGGCAGGTCTGGCGGGGTCTGCACCATCTCTTCGGGGAGTTCCTGAGCATCCTTGATCGCGACAGGGGTTAGCACTTCATTATTCATCTGGCGTTCCTGAGGACGTTAACGCCCTATCATCTATTGAGCGGCAAGATAAGCGCCCATTATGACGCCTGTGTTACATGTCAGGGCAAGCCATGGCGCATGGCTTCTGGCATTCTCCGAGCAGGAATTGTTCATGTCGAGACACATTTGGACACTTTCACGAACGCGCGCGAAGGGGTAGGCTTCGCGTTCATTTCGCCAGCACCTCAGAAAATGCTTCAACAATTCCTGCAGGATTTCGGCTACTTCGCCCTTTTTCTAGGCACCTTCTTCGAAGGCGAGACCATCCTGGTGCTTGCGGGATTCCTTGCGTTCCGCGGTTACATGGACATCAACCTGGTGTGCCTGGTGGCTTTTTTCGGCAGCTATGCCGGCGACCAGCTGTGGTACTTCATGGGCCGACGCCACGGGCGCAGGATACTGGCACGCAAACCGCGCTGGCAGGCGATGGGTGACCGGGCGCTGGACCACATCCGTCGCCACCCCGACATCTGGGTACTGAGTTTCCGCTTCGTCTATGGCCTGCGCACGGTCATGCCGGTGGCCATTGGCCTGTCCGGCTACCCGCCACGCCGCTATCTGCTGCTGAATGGTCTTGGCGCGGCCATCTGGGCAGTGGCACTGGGCGCGGCCGCGTATCACTTCGGCGCCATTCTCGAAGGCCTGCTGGGCAACGTGAAGCGCTACGAGCTATGGGTGCTCGGTGGCCTGTTGGCGTTGGGCGGCCTGCTGTGGCTGCGTCGGCGCTTCCGCACGTTGCGCGCGGAGCGCAAGGCGGCGGGCAAGGCCCAGCCCCCAGAGGCTGAGCAAGCTGTAAACAACGAGCAGCAACCAGGCCAGCGGCACGACCACCGCTAGGCCCAGTGCGCCTGCCAGGTACAGCGCCGGCGCATTCGCCAGCAGCCGTAACAGCTCCAGGCGCACGGCCCATGGTCGGTTCTCCAGCAGCGCGCCAAGCACGAACAAGCCAAACGCCATCAGCGCCCAGCCGAGCACCAGGGCGGCAGTTGGCACGCGATCGGCCACCTCCATCAGATAGCTGCCCAGCGCCACGTAACCCACGAATTGCGCCGCCACATAGGCCTGCTGCGCACGGCCCAGGGCAACCGCGAACTTGCGAAACAACGCCAGGTCCTGCTTGGCCTGCGGGTAGTGTGCGGCCACATCGGCCGGCCGCCAGCCGGTGGGCATGAACCAGATTCGCAGTTTGTCCCACGGGCTGTCGGCACGTCGGGCGTCGTGCCAGAGCTGAGCATAGAACTGCAGGTTTGCCCACAGCGGGTTCCAGCTGGCCAGCGGCGTGGTCACCCCGAACACCACCGGCTCGGCCGGGTCTTCCTCTTTGAAGGTGCCGAACAGACGATCCCAGAGAATGAACACGCCGCCGTAATTGCGATCCAAGTAAGCAGGATTTTGCGCATGGTGGACGCGATGGTTGGATGGCGTGATCAACACCCACTCGAGCCAGCCCAGCTTGGGAATATGCCGGGTATGCACCCAGAACTGGTACAGCAGGTTGAGCGACGCCACCGTGATGAAAACCAGCGGCGGCACACCGAGCATCGCCAGCGGCAGGTAGAACAGCCACGAGAAGATGAACCCGCTGCTGGTCTGCCGCAGCGCCGTGGTGAGGTTGTATTCCTCGCTCTGGTGATGCACCGAGTGCGCAGCCCACAGCACGTTGCGCTCGTGGCCCAGACGATGCAGCCAGTAGTAGCAGAAGTCGTACAACACAAAAGCCAGCAGCCACACCCACCAGGCCTGCGGCGGCAGGCGCAGCAACGCCATGTGCTCGAACACCAGGGCATAGGTCACCAGCCCCACCCCTTTGGTCAGCAACCCGGTACTGGTCGACAGCGCACCGGTGCTGAGGCTGTTGATCGAGTCGGCCAGGGTGAAGTTGCGCTGGCCGCGCACACGGTCGGCCAGCAGTTCGACGGCGATCAGCACGAAGAAGAACGGCACGGCCAGCAGGATCAGGTCCATGGGTACGACCTCAGGCGTTGTTCGCCAAGATTAGGCCGCGCTTGCAGGAATCCCTATGGCTACATCTGCCAAACTAGAGGACATTTAGCGCCTCGACACTGGAGTAAAAAGCATGACAAAAAAAGTAGCGGTGATTCTTTCCGGCTGCGGCGTTTATGACGGCGCCGAAATCCACGAAAGCGTGATCACCCTGCTGCGCCTCGACCAGCGTGGTGCGCAGGTGCAGTGCTTCGCGCCGAACATTGCGCAGATGCACGTGATCAACCACCTGACTGGCGAGGAAATGCCCGAATCGCGCAATGTACTGGTGGAGTCGGCGCGCATTGCCCGCGGTGAGGTCAAGGACATCCGCGAAGCCAAGGCCGAAGACTTCGACGCATTGATCGTGCCAGGCGGTTTCGGGGCGGCGAAGAACCTGTCCAACTTTGCCGTGGAAGGCGCCAACTGCAGCGTCCACCCAGATGTGCTGGCCCTGGCCGAAGCCTTTGCCGATGCCTGCAAGCCGGTTGGCCTGATCTGCATCTCGCCGGCGCTGGCAGCGAAGATCTATGGCCCTGGCGTGGTCTGCACCATCGGTACCGAAGCTGGCACTGCGGCGGCCGTGACGAAGATGGGTGGCACTCATGAAGAGTGCGATGTCCACGATATTGTCGAGGACACCCAGCGCAAGCTGGTGACCACCCCGGCGTACATGGAGGCCAAGTCGATCAGTGAAGCGGCTGGCGGGATCTACAAGCTGGTGGATCGGGTGCTGGAGCTGACGCACGAGTAACGGGTGCAAGATTCAGAATCTGACGCGGGCCCCGTGGGAGCGGCCTTGTGTCGCGAAAGGGCCGCAGCGCGGCCCCGGCAATTTATGCGGCGAAGCTGAAATCCTGGGGCCGCAGCGCGGCCCCGGCAATTTATGCGGCGAAGCTGAAATCCTGGGGCCGCTTCGCGGCCCTTTCGCGACACAAGGCCGCTCCCACACGTCGTGTCCATACCGCCAGCCGGGTCGCTTCAGGGTTTGGACAACCGGGCAATGATCCGGTCCAGCGCATTGGCAAATGCCTGTTTCTCGCGCTCGCCATAAGGCGCCTGCCCTCCCCCCACCTGGCCCTGCTCGCGCAGCTCGGTGAACAGGTTGCGTGCCGCCAGCCGATCCCCCATGTTGCGCTCGTCGAACTCTCGCCCGCGCGGGTCCAGTGCCGCCACGCCCTTTTTCACCAGGCGATCGGCCAACGGCACATCACTGCAGATCACCAGCTCGCCAGGCACGGCGTGCTCCACCAGGTAATCGTCGGCCGCGTCCATGCCGCTGGGCACCACGATCAGGCGCACGATCGCGAACGCCGGCTTGGCCACAGCCTGGCCCGCCACCATCACTACCTCGAACTTGCGCTTGAGGGCGAACTTGACGATCAGATCCTTGGCCGCCTTGGGGCAGGCGTCGGCATCGATCCACACACGCATCGGAAAACCTCGCAATCAGCTTGAGGCCGCCATCATGCCTCAAGCGCAACGAAAGCTGCAGCGCCACCCAAGCCCGCTGGAAAAATGGCGTCAATATTTCAATTGCCGCTTATCCGACCCCGCTACTCAGGCTACACTCGCCACAGCTCCGCTGGCCTGCCCGAGTGCGCAATGAACCACCCCCACGAAATCCGCCCCGACCTGGACGAAGGCATCGACCGCAAGGTCCTGGCGACATTGCGTGCGCGCTTCCTGCGGCTCAACCAGGGCCGGCTGCAGCGGGCCCTGGAGGGCCTGTCGACGCGCCAGCAACAGGTGCTGACGCTGCTGCCGCTGCTGTTTCATGTGAACCATCCGTTACTGCCGGGATATGTCTCCGGCAGCACCCCCGCAGGCGTATCGGGCTACGAGCCAAGCGCCGACCTGGTAGTCGAGGCCCAGCGCCTTGCCCGCTCCTTCACCTACAAGGCCCGCCATGGCAACCCGCCACAGCCCATCCACGGCCTGTTCCTGATGGGCAGCCTGGGCTCGCTGGCGCAAGCCGAGCAAAGCGACATGGACCTGTGGGTGTGCCATGCGCCCGGCCTGGCCGACGAGCTGCTGGGTGAACTGCGCCGCAAATGCCAGTTGCTGGAGGCATGGGCGGAAAGCCTGGGTGCCGAGGCACACTTCTTCCTGATCGACACGCAAGGTTTCGCCCAGGGCCAACGCGAGGGCCAGCTCGGTTCCGACGATTGCGGTACCACCCAGCACTACCTGCTGCTGGACGAGTTCTACCGCACTACTATCTGGCTGGCCGGGCGCACACCACTGTGGTGGCTGGTGCCGGTCTACCAGGAGCACGATTACCACGCCTATACCCAGACACTGCTGTCCAAACGTTTCATTCGCAGCCAGGACGCCCTCGACCTCGGCAACCTGGCGCACATTCCGCCCGGCGAGTTCGTCGGCGCTGGCTTGTGGCAACTGTTCAAAGGCATCGACTCGCCCTACAAGTCGCTGCTCAAGCTGCTGTTGACCGAGGCCTATGCCAGCGAACACCCCGCCGTACGCTGCCTGAGCCTGGACTACAAGCAAGCAGTGTTCGCCAACCAGCTCGACCTCGACGAGCTGGACCCCTACGTGATGGTGTACCGGCGCATCGAGCATTACCTGCTGCAGCGTGGCGAACACACGCGCCTGGAGCTGGTGCGGCGCAGCCTGTACCTGAAGGTGAACAAGAAACTCAGCGACCCGGCCCGGGCCAATGGCTGGCAGCGCCGGCTGTTGCAGCGCCTGGCCGACGAGTGGGGCTGGGACGAGCGCCAGTTGGCCCTGCTGGACAGTCGCAACCAATGGAAAGTGCAGCAGGTTGCCGTCGAGCGCCGTGAACTGGTGGCCGAACTGAACCACAGCTATCGCTTCCTCAGCGAATTCGCCCGCACCCAGAACGCCAGCAGCCGCGCCGACCAGCGCGATCTGAATGTGCTGGGCCGACGCCTTTATGCGGCCTTCGAGCGCCGCGCCGGCAAGGTCGAAGTGATCAACCCCGGCATCGCCCCAGACCTGGCCGAGGACACCCTGACCCTGGTCCAGGCGCCTAACCGCAGGGAGCCCGGCAGCTACCACTGGGAGCTATACACCGGCAACCTGAGCCCCCATGAGGTGGACCACTTCAGCCCGCTCAAGCGTTGCCGCGAGCTGCTCGAACTGCTGACCTGGGCCCACCGCAACGGGGTGATCGACAGCAGCACGCGCCTGGCGCTACACCCAGGCGTCAGCGACCTCAGCGAATTCGAGCTGTTCAACCTGGTCGGCTGCCTGCAGCAGAGCATTCCCCTGCCCTTGCCGACCGTCAGCGAGGTGCGCCTGCTGCAACCCAGCGTTGCCGAAGAGGTGCTACTGCTGGTCAACGTAGCCATCGACCCGCTGCGCCACCACCGCGACCTGAACATTCTGATGACCACCGAGCGTACCGACTCGCTGAGCTATGCAGGCGTGCGCGAAAACCTTGTCCTGACTCTGGACCAAGTCACGCTCAACAGCTGGAACGAGGTACTGGTCCAGCGCTATGACGGCGAGCACGCGCTGGTGCGCTGCCTGCGCGACTTCCTCAACAGCCCCGTGCTGCGCGGCCACAGACCGAGGGTGCGGGTGCGCTGCTTCTGCCAGAGCCGCGCCCAGGCCATCGGCCAACGCGTTGAGGAAATCTTCGACACAGTGCAGCTGCTGCTGGATCAGGGCCTGAACCACCGCTACCTGCTGCAGGTGGCCCAGCACACCCATGTGCTGGAGCTGCTGGCCGGGCATGTCAACCTCACCACCCTGGCCGAGCACGAGGCACTACTGGAGCATCTGGGCGAAGAGCGTAGCGCTTACAGCCCGCTGTACCTGGATGCCAACGCCCTGCAGGACCACGACCTGCACCTGGTGCTGGAGCAGGGCCGGCCGGCCTGCATCCAGGTGTTCTACCGCCTGCAGGGGGGCTGGGCCGAGCTTTACGTGCTGGATGAATACAACGCCCTGTGGCAGCAACGCCTGCCGCTGCACAATGAAGCCCACCTGCTGTTGCCGCTGCAGCGTTTTCTGCGCTCGGTGGTGATGCGCCGTGATGCCCGGCTGCCGCTGGAGACCCAGCGAGCGGCCTCACTGGACATCCACTACGCGCAACTGTTGCCCTCCGGGCCAGGCAAGGCGCGCAGCATCGAGCCGCGCCAGGCTCCCGTCGAGGGTAGCGACCAGCCCTACTATGAAGTGCAGGCGATCATCCAAGCCGGGGTGGCGGGCGCGGCGCACGTGACGCTGTATTGCGACCAGCAGGAGTTTTCCGAACTGGAGCATGGTGAACAGCTGTATGCGGTGGTGGCCCGGCAGATCATCGGGCAGCGACGTGGCTCAGGGCAGTACCGCTGCTACATCACTGACCTGGATTTGTCCGAGTTGCTGGATGACCAGCTGGGGTCGACGCAGCTGTACCTGCGCTACAAGCGGGAGCTGGAGCAGGCCTTGAACGAGGGGTTGGAGCAAGTCTTGGCGGTGGGATCCTGAATTCGCAGCACAAGGCTGCTCCTACAGGTTGAAATGAGCTCTCTTGTAGGAGCAGCCTTGTGCTGCGAATGGGCCGCAAAGCGGCCCCTGGCCCTTACAGATCGAAATCGCCCGCCGCTTCCGGTTGATATTCCACTTCCAGCAGCTTCAGCTTGAGGGTCTTGCCCCCCGGGGCCGGCCAGTCGATCTGCTCGCCCACCGACAACCCCAGCAAGGCGCAACCAATCGGCGCCAGGATCGAGACGTTGCCTTCCTGCCCGGCATCCTTCGGATACACCAGGGTCAGGTGGTAGTCCTTGCCGCTGGCTTCTTCACGGCAGTGCACGCGCGAGTTCATGGTCACCACGCCAGCCGGAACTTCCTCGTGACCGACCACCTGCTCGGCGCGGTCAAGCTCGTCCTGCAGGGCGAGCACACCCGGCGTACTCTCGTCGAGGCTGTCGATCAGACGCTCCAGACGTTGTACGTCCAATCGGGTGAGGATGAGGGAAGGCTTGGTACTCATGATCCAGTCAGACTCCTTTGAACAGGCGATTTTCATCATGCAGATAAAGCAAAACCCCGCCCAAGGGCGGGGTTTGTGATGGCTTTGGCGTCACCGACGCAGAACCCGACGTTACCACAGCCGGGTAAATACTCAAGCCCCTTCGATCAGTGTGCCTTAGCCTGGTCGCGCAGGACCTGAGCCTCGCGGCAAATCTGCCGACGCCGTTCGTCATCGGCCGAACGCCATTCGCGGATGTGCTCGACATGCCGGTGGCAACCCGTGCAGACACGCTGTTCGTCCAGCCGGCAAATGCTGATGCAGGGCGATGGCACTGCGGGGCTGACGTTGCTGTAGAGCGGTTTGGGCGGACGGGCCGGCGTACTGCTCATGTCAGATCTCGTCGAAGTCCAGCTTCTCGCCGGCCCGTTCCCAGACGATGCGCTCGAGCATTTCGCCCAGCAATTCCTCGCTCTTTTCGCACACCCACTTGCCGCTGTCTTCGTCGTAGTCGAAGTGGAAACCGCCGGAGCGGTCGGCCAGCCACAGCTGGCGCAGCGGCTCCTGGCGGCTGAAGATCAACTGGGCGCCGCCTTCGAACTTGACGGTGAGGACGCCGGCGGAGTTCTCCATGTCCAGGTCCAGGCCGCTCTCGTCGAACAGGTCCTCCAGGGCCTGTTGGGTCGCGTCGACCAGATCATGGAAACGCGCTTCACTCAAACTCATTGCAGGAACCTCGAAATTGGCTGCGTTACAGGCAAGCCCGGCAAGATACGGGCGCTTGCCGCCGAATGCAAAGGTTTAGCCGCTACCTTCACTTGCCCCTTCGCGGCTAAAGCCGCTCCTACAAGGATTGCGCACGGCCTGAGGCGAATGCAGTACCCGGTAGGAGCAGCCTTGTGCTGCGAAGAGGCCAGTAAGGCAACGGATATTCTTCAGCAGTAACGGCCTCTGCAGCACAAGGCTGCTCCTACAAGCCGCGAAAGGGCCCTTGCACGCGGTAAGAATAGCCCGCCCGGCGGGCCGGCCCTTGCATAGGCAAGCCGCCGGTCGCTCGGTATACTCGGGCGCAATACTGCATATTTCTAAGGATTTCACCCATGAAGCGCCTGATTTCCTCCCTCGCGGCGCTGGTCGCTGTTGCCTGTCTCGTTTCGGCCTGCGGCCAGAAAGGCCCGCTGTATCTGCCAGAAGACGGCGATAACGGCAAAGCGCACAAGTCGCACCAGCACCAGCCAAAAGCCAAGCCGGCCCCGGTACAAGAGCAGCAGCCAGAGCCCGAGCTCGAGCCCGAGCAGTCGCCAGCGCAGTAAGGAAACCAGATGAACGCTTTCAACTACCGCGACGGCGAGCTGTTCGCGGAAGGCGTGGGCCTGGCGGCCATCGCCGAACGCTACGGCACCCCGACCTACGTGTACTCGCGCGCCCACATCGAGGCCCAGTACCGTAGCTACGCCGACGCCCTGCAAGGCACCGAGCACCTGGTGTGCTTCGCGGTCAAGGCCAACTCCAACCTCGGCGTGCTGAACGTGCTGGCGCGCCTGGGCTCAGGCTTCGACATCGTCTCTGGCGGTGAGCTGGAGCGCGTGCTGGCCGCAGGCGGCCGTGCCGACCGCGTGGTGTTCTCCGGCGTCGGCAAGACCCGCGACGACATGCGCCGTGCCCTGGAAGTCGGTGTGCACTGCTTCAACGTCGAATCCACCGACGAACTGGAGCGCCTGCAAGTGGTGGCCGCCGAGATGGGCAAGGTTGCCCCGGTCTCGCTGCGGGTCAACCCAGATGTCGACGCTGGCACTCACCCGTACATCTCCACCGGCCTGAAAGAGAACAAGTTCGGCATCGCCATCGCCGATGCCGAGGCCATCTACGTGCGCGCCGCGCAGCTGCCGAACCTGGAAGTGGTCGGTGTCGACTGCCACATCGGTTCGCAACTGACCACCGTCGAGCCTTTCCTCGATGCCCTCGACCGCCTGCTGGTGTTGGTCGACCGCCTGGCCGAGTGTGGCATCCACCTGCGCCACCTGGACCTGGGTGGCGGTGTCGGCGTGCGTTACCGCGATGAGGAGCCACCGCTGGTGGCCGAGTACATCAAGGCCATCCGCGAGCGCGTCGGCGACCGCGACCTCGCCCTGGTGTTCGAGCCGGGCCGCTACATCGTGGCCAACGCCGGCGTCCTGCTTACCCGCGTGGAATACCTCAAGCACACCGAGCACAAGGACTTCGCCATCATCGATGCGGCGATGAACGACCTGATCCGCCCGGCCCTGTACCAGGCCTGGATGGGCGTCAGCCCGGTCAAGCCACGCACAGGCGAAGGCCGTGCCTACGACCTGGTCGGCCCGATCTGCGAGACTGGCGACTTCCTCGGCAAGGACCGCGTGCTGAACCTGGCAGAAGGTGACCTGCTGGCCGTACAGTCCGCGGGCGCCTATGGTTTTGTCATGAGCTCCAACTACAACACCCGTGGCCGTTGCGCTGAAATCCTGGTCGACGGCGACCAGGCCTTCGAAGTACGCCGCCGCGAGACCATCGCCGAATTGTACGCTGGCGAAAGCCTGCTGCCGGAGTAAGCCCATGCTGCTGCGTTTTACCAAGATGCATGGGCTGGGCAACGACTTCATGGTCCTCGACCTGGTCAGCCAGCACGCGCACATTCAGCCCAAGCACGCCAAGCAATGGGGTGACCGCCACACCGGCATCGGCTTCGACCAGTTGCTGATCGTCGAGGCGCCGAACAACCCGGAAGTGGATTTCCGCTACCGCATCTTCAATGCCGACGGTTCCGAGGTCGAGCAGTGCGGCAACGGTGCGCGCTGCTTCGCCCGCTTCGTGCTGGACAAGCGCCTGACCGCAAAAAAGCGGATCCGCGTGGAAACCAAGAGCGGCATCATCGAACTGGACGTGCAGAACGACGGCCAGGTCAGTGTCGACATGGGCCCGCCGCGCTTCAACCCTGCCGAAATCCCCTTCGTCGCCGACGAGCAGGCGCTGAGCTACCCACTGGAAGTCGACGGCCAGGTGCATTCGATTGCCGCCCTGTCCATGGGTAACCCGCATGCCGTACTGCGTGTCGACGACGTGCGTACCGCCCCTGTGCACCAGCTGGGCCCGAAGATCGAGAACCACCCACGCTTCCCGCAGCGGGTAAATGCCGGCTTCCTCCAGGTCATCGACCGCCACCGCGCCAACCTGCGTGTATGGGAGCGTGGTGCGGGCGAAACCCAGGCCTGCGGCACCGGTGCCTGCGCCGCCGCCGTGGCGGCGATCAGCCAGGGCTGGATGGACTCCCCAGTGTCCCTCGACCTGCCTGGAGGCCGCCTGCACATCGAATGGTCCGGCCCCGGCAAGCCCGTGCTGATGACCGGCCCGGCCGTACGCGTCTACGAAGGACAGGTTCGTCTCTAAGCGAGTAACCGCCATGACCGATCAGCCCCAGGTTGTACCCAAGCAGTCCGCCGAGCTCGATGCCGAAGCGGTGGTCGCCTACCTGCGCGCCCATCCCACCTTCTTCGCCGAACACGACGAGCTGCTGATCGAACAGCGCATCCCGCACCAGCGGGGCGACAGCGTGTCGCTGGTGGAGCGCCAGCTCAAGCTGCTGCGCGACCGCAACATCGAGATGCGCCACCGCCTGTCGCAACTGATGGACGTGGCCCGCGACAACGACCGGCTGTTCGACAAGACCCGCCGGCTGATCCTCGACCTGCTCGACGCCGGCAGCCTGGAAGAAGTGGTGATGGCAGTCGAA
The DNA here is from genome assembly GCF_053557675.1 of Pseudomonas sp. XP1. NCBI lineage: Bacteria > Pseudomonadati > Pseudomonadota > Gammaproteobacteria > Pseudomonadales > Pseudomonadaceae > Pseudomonas > Pseudomonas sp. XP1. The sequence continues at coordinate 27,448 of NZ_JBNRIJ010000037.1, forward strand.
GACAGCCTGCGCCAGGAATTCCAGGTGCCCTTCGTCAGCCTGATCCTGTTCGGCGAAAATGTCGCGCCGGTCGGGCGCTGGGTGAGCAACGCCGAAGCGCAGCAGGCCATCGGGGCCCTGCTGGGCGGCGGCAAGACGGTCAGCGGCAACTTGCGCGAGCACGAGCTGGCCTTCCTGTTCGGTGAAGAACAGCGCCGGGAGGTAGGCTCCAGCGCCGTGGCTGCCCTGGAATACCAGGGCCTGCACGGGGTGCTGGCGATCGGCAGCCGCGACCCGCAACACTACAAGAGCAGCGTCGGTACCCTGTTCCTTGGCTACATTGCCGAGGTACTTGGCCGCGTTGTCCCACGCGTTACCCAGACTCTGCGCCCGGTACGCTGATGGAACACCAGCTGGAGGCTTATTGCGCACACCTGCGCAACGAGCGCCAGGTGTCCGAGCACACCCTGCTGGGCTACCGTCGCGACCTGGACAAGGTGGTTGCATACTGCAAGGAGCACGGCATTGCCGGTTGGCAGGCGCTGCAAATTCAGCAGCTGCGCCAGCTGATCGCCCGCCAGCACCATCACGGCCAGTCCTCGCGCAGCCTGGCCCGGCTGCTGTCGGCGGTGCGTGGCCTGTACCGCTACCTCAACCGTGAAGGCCTGTGTCAGCACGACCCGGCCAGCGGTCTGAGCGCGCCCAAGGGCGAACGCCGGCTGCCAAAGGTGCTGGACACCGACCGCGCCCTGCAACTGCTCGATGGCGGTGTCGACGATGACTTCATCGCCCGTCGCGACCAGGCTATCCTTGAACTGTTCTATTCGTCGGGCCTGCGCCTGTCCGAACTGACCAACCTCGACCTCGATCACCTCGACCTCGCCGCCGGCCTGGTGCAGGTGCTGGGCAAGGGCGGCAAGGCCCGCGTGCTGCCGGTCGGCCGCAAGGCCCGCGAAGCCTTGCAGGCCTGGTACCGCCTGCGCGGCATCGGCAACCCACGCGACCGTGCAGTGTTCATCACCCGTCAGGGCAACCGCATCAGCACACGCGCCGTCCAGCAACGGGTGAAGGCGGCTGGTGAGCGCGAGCTGGGCCAGCACCTGCACCCACACATGCTTCGCCACTCCTTCGCCAGCCACGTGCTGGAGTCGTCCCAGGACCTGCGCGCGGTGCAGGAGATGCTCGGCCACGCCGACATCGGCACCACGCAGATCTATACCCACCTGGACTTCCAGCATCTGGCCGCGGTGTACGACAGCGCCCACCCTCGGGCCAAACGCAGCAAAGGCACAGACTCATGAGCATCAAGCTGATCACCTTCGACCTCGACGACACCCTGTGGGATACCGCGCCGGTAATTGCCAGCGCGGAAGTCGTGTTGCGCGACTGGCTCGAAGCCAACGCCCCAATCCTTGGCGGCGTGCCGGTGGAGCACCTGTTCGCCATCCGCGAGCGCCTGGTGCAAGCCGAACCCGGCCTGAAGCACCGCATCAGCGCCCTGCGCCGACGCGTGCTGTTCCATGCCCTGGAAGAAGTCGGCTACAGCGAAAAGCATGCGCAGGAGCTGGCCAACGAAGGTTTCGAAGTATTCCTGCATGCCCGCCACCAGGTGGAGATTTTCCCGGAGGTTCAGCCGGTGCTGGAGATCCTGCGCCATCACTACACCTTGGGCGTGGTCACCAACGGCAATGCCGACGTGAGCCGGCTGGGGCTGGCGGACTATTTCCGCTTTGCCCTGTGTGCCGAGGACCTCGGCATCGGCAAGCCGGACCCGGCGCCGTTCCTCGAAGCCCTGCGCCGCGGCGACGTAGAGGCCAGCGCGGCGGTGCACATCGGTGACCACCCGGGCGATGACATCGCCGGCGCCCAGCGTGCCGGGCTGCGCGCGGTGTGGTTCAACCCGCAGGGCAAGCCTTGGGTAGGCGAGCAGGCGCCGGATGCCGAGATCCAGCGCCTGTCGCAGTTGCCCGACATCCTCGCACGCTGGCGCTGACAGGGGCCGGCCCATTCGCGGGTAAACCCGCTCCCACAGGTTCACCACTGCCCTCAGGTCCTGCGCCGTCCCTGTGGAAGCGGGTTCACCCGCGAAGAGGCCGGCACAGGCAACCCATAACCCGCAGACACAAAAAAGCCCGCAGCGACGGCGGGCTTTTTTAGATCAGCCACTCAGATAGGGCGGCTGCCGTACTTGTTGTCCGGCTTCTTGGGCGGGTCGGCGACCACGTTGGCCTCGACTTCCTGAACCTTGCCGCCGCGAGCGAGGAACTCTTCCATGGCCTTGGCCAGGGCGTCACGCTCCTTCTGCTTGGCTTCCATGCTCGGCATTTCGTCTACCGAGACTGCGGCCTTGGATTTGCCCTTGGCAGCGGGTGCCGGGCTGCTGTCGTCATCGCCAGCGTCTTCGGCGCCGTCATCAGCTGCCGCTTCGAGGCCTTCATCGCCCTCGTCTTCGTCGCCTACTTCGAGGTCATCATTTTCCAGATCGTCGTCGCTCATGTTCTACCTCATGACTTGCGAAAAGCAGGTTAGTTATAGACCAGTGCAGCCGTAGACCGGCAGCCACCAGTGAAAATTCAACTGGCCGTGGGTTAGGCCACTGCCCTAGGGTCGGCGCTCCTGATGGGAGGCGGCACCCAGCAGGCCCTGCTCCTGGCAGGACCTGACAAATCCTTTAGCCCCTGCTGGCCACACGCTATTGGCAAGCCTAGCAAAGGCTGGCGAAGCGTGTGGACTACTCGTCAAACACCCTTCGGCGCGCATTCTAGCGCGCCAGCAGAAAAAGCAAAGCACCATGAATGCTCTGCGTTTTGTAAGATTTCCGCCTACGTCGCGAACGTGTCGAATAAACCGTTTGCCGTGCGGGAAATGCTAAAAATCTGGCAAAAAAATGCCCGGCAAGCCGGGCAAGTTTTTACCGCGTCGCAGTTACAGGTTGTAGCCGCGCTCGTTGTGCTGAGCCAGGTCGAGGCCGACCGACTCTTCTTCTTCGCTGACCCGCAGGCCCATCACCAAATCCAGCACCTTGAGGATCACGTAGGTGACGATGGCGGTGTAGACCACGGTGAAGATCACGCCCTTGGCCTGGATCCAGACCTGCATGCCGATGTCGGTGACGGTACCGAAGCCGCCCAGCGCCGGGGCTGCGAACACACCGGTGAGGATGGCGCCGATGATACCGCCGATGCCGTGTACGCCGAACGCATCCAGCGAGTCGTCATAGCCCAGCTTGCGCTTGAGGCTGGTGGCGCAGAAGTAGCAGACCACACCCGAAACCAGGCCGATCACCAGGGCGCCCATGGGCCCTACGGTACCGGCAGCCGGGGTGATGGCGACCAGGCCGGCGACCACACCCGAAGCGATGCCCAGGGCGCTCGGTTTACCGTGGCCGATCCACTCGGCGAACATCCAGCCCAGGGCCGCGGCGGCGGTGGCGATCTGGGTCACCAGCATGGCCATGCCGGCGGTGCCGTTGGCGGCAGCGGCAGAGCCTGCGTTGAAGCCGAACCAGCCGATCCACAGCATGGCCGCGCCCATCAGGGTGTAGCCCAGGTTGTGCGGGGCCATCGGGGTGGTCGGGTAGCCCTTGCGCTTGCCCAGCACCAGGCAGCAGACCAGGCCAGCGATACCGGCGTTGATGTGCACCACGGTGCCGCCGGCGAAGTCCAGCACGCCCCAGTCCCACATCAGTGCACCGTCACCGCTCCAGACCATGTGCGCGATCGGTGCGTAGACCAGGGTGAACCAGATGCCCATGAACACCAGCATCGCGGAGAACTTCATGCGCTCGGCGAAGGCACCGACGATCAACGCCGGGGTGATGATGGCGAATGTCATCTGGAAGGTGATGAATACCGCTTCAGGGAACAGCGCGGCAGCCGAGGTCAGGTTCGAGGGCGTGACACCGGTGAGGAACGCCTTGGAGAACCCGCCAACGAAAGAATTGAAGTTGAGCACGCCCTTTTCCATACCAGTGGTATCGAAGGCCATGCTGTAGCCGTAGACGACCCAGAGAATGCTCATCAGGCCAGTGATCGCAAAGCACTGCATCATCACTGACAGTACGTTCTTGGAACGCACCATGCCGCCATAGAACAGGGCCAGGCCGGGAATGGTCATGAACAGCACCAGCGCCGTTGCGGTCAGCATCCAGGCGGTGTCGCCGGAGTTCAGCGCTGGGGCAGCTTCCTCGGCCAGGGCAAGCCCGGGCATTACGAGGGACAATAGGGCTCCTAGCCCTGCGATCTTACGCAGAGTCATGTTGTTTTCTCCTGGGGCGTTGGGTTTGGTGAGGCTTTGTTGCTGCTTAGATCGCGTCGGTATCGGTTTCGCCGGTACGGATACGGATCGCCTGCTCCAGATTCACCACGAAAATCTTGCCGTCACCGATCTTGCCGGTGTTGGCTGCCTTGGTGATGGCTTCGATTACCCGATCAAGGTCCTTGTCATCGATGGCGACATCGATCTTCACCTTGGGCAGGAAATCGACCACGTATTCAGCACCGCGATACAGCTCGGTGTGGCCCTTCTGCCGACCGAAGCCTTTGACTTCGGTGACGGTGATGCCCTGCACGCCGATTTCCGACAGCGACTCGCGCACGTCGTCCAGCTTGAACGGCTTGATGATGGCTGTGACTAGCTTCATGAAACTCTCTCCCGATTTGGTGGACTTGCCCCAGGAAAACAAACCCGTCTCAAGTCTAAGCGCAGCGGTTGGCTTTGTAACGCGTCGTCGGCATCCGGCTCCGCGTGCGCACTGCCTGGTCACAAGGAACTGCATCAGTGCATGGCTCGCACTGGTCTTTGCAGAAACCTTGCCAGTTCCGTCAAAGCGCCAGAAAACAGTGAGTTATGTGAATCAGTCGGGATTGGCCAGTCGCCAGCATGGGAAACATGCACAATTTCGGTGCGCTCCGATGTGGCGCATTGCTCGAAAAACGTGCAACTGCGTTGCGAGGGCGAATGACTATTTTGGGCGCGGCCTTGAGCAATCAAGAGCCAGGTTCGCCCGTGCTACACTGCCGGCAATTTCCCAGTATCAGTGGACAGCCCCATGCTCGCGCCCAAAGCCCTTCTAGATGCCCTGAGCGACCAGGCCTCGCGCCTGTTCAGCAGCGATACAGCCCAGCCCCGTGCCGAACTGGAAAGCCAGTTCAAGCTGCTGATGCAAGGTGCCTTCAGCAAGCTGGACCTGGTCAGCCGCGAAGAATTCGATAGCCAGATGGTTGTGCTGGCGCGCACCCGCGCACGCCTCGAGGCATTGGAAAAACAAGTAGCCGAGCTGGAAGCCCGGCTTGATCCGACCCAACAGGATGAGTGAATGCATCCCTCCAGCGCTTACTCGGTATTGTTGTTTTCCTACGGCACCCTGCAGGACAAGGCCGTGCAACTGGCCAACTTCGGCCGCGAACTGAGCGGGCAGGCCGACCGCATGCTGGGCTACCGCCAGGACTGGGTCGAGATCACCGACCCGGCCGTGCTGGCAGCCAGCGGCAAGTCCCATCACCCTATCGTTACCCCCAGCAACCAGGCCGACGACAGCGTGGCCGGCATGGTCTTCCAGATCAGCGAAGAAGAGCTGGCGGCAGCGGACCGCTATGAAGTCGCCGACTACAAGCGCGTGGCCGTCACCCTCGCTTCGGGCCTGACCGCCTGGGTTTATGTCCGCGCCTGAGTTCTTCGGGCGTGCAGCAGGCACGAACCCAACGGGGTAAGAATGCAATGGGCAACCCCTGCCTGAAAAACTAGGACGCACACTTCTTGCGCCGACCCGGGCCGCCGTCGCTATGCTTGCAAAGCCGCAGGAAGCGGCCCTGTTCAGCGACAACGGAGCGTCCATGTCCCTAGCCCTCGTCCACAGCCGCGCCCAGGTGGGCGTGCAGGCACCGGCGGTCAGCGTCGAAACCCACCTGGCCAACGGTTTGCCCCATCTCACTCTGGTCGGCCTGCCGGAAACCACGGTCAAAGAGAGCAAGGACCGAGTGCGCAGCGCCATCGTCAACTCCGGTTTGAACTACCCGCAGCGGCGCATCACCCAGAACCTCGCCCCCGCCGACCTACCCAAGGATGGCGGGCGCTATGACTTGGCCATTGCTCTGGGCATCCTCGCCGCCGATGGCCAGGTGCCCGCAGCTACCCTTGCCGAGGTCGAATGCCTGGGCGAACTGGCGCTGTCTGGCAAATTGCGCCCGGTGCAGGGCGTGCTGCCCGCGGCACTGGCGGCACGCGAAGCAGGCCGGGCGCTGGTGGTGCCACGGGAGAATGCCGAAGAAGCCAGCCTGGCAGGCGGGCTGGTGGTGTATGCGGTGGGGCACCTGCTGGAACTGGTCGCCCACCTGAACGGCCAGGTGCCGTTGCCGCCGTATGCCGCCAACGGCCTGATCCTGCAGCAACGCCCGTATCCGGACCTGAGCGAGGTGCAGGGCCAACTGGCGGCCAAGCGCGCCCTGTTGCTGGCGGCGGCCGGGGCGCACAACCTGTTGTTCACCGGGCCTCCCGGTACCGGCAAGACCTTGCTCGCCAGCCGCCTGCCGGGGCTGCTGCCACCGCTGGACGAGCACGAGGCACTGGAAGTGGCGGCGATCCAGTCGGTCAGCGGCCACACGCCTCTGAGTAGCTGGCCGCAGCGGCCTTTTCGCCATCCACACCACTCCGCCTCCGGCCCGGCACTGGTCGGCGGCAGCAGCCGGCCACAACCGGGCGAAATCACCTTGGCCCACCATGGCGTGTTGTTTCTGGATGAACTACCGGAGTTCGAGCGGCGCGTGCTGGAAGTGTTGCGCGAGCCTCTGGAGTCGGGCGAGATCGTGATTGCCCGGGCCCGCGACAAGGTGCGTTTCCCCGCACGTTTCCAGCTGGTGGCGGCAATGAACCCCTGCCCCTGCGGCTACCTGGGCGACCCCACTGGCCGCTGCCGCTGCAGTACCGAGCAGATCGCGCGGTATCGCAACAAGCTGTCCGGGCCATTGCTGGACCGTATAGACCTGCACCTGACGGTTGCCCGGGAGAGCACCACGCTGAACAACCAGCCCTGCGGCGAGACCAGTGCCGATGTGGCAGCCAAGGTAGCCGAGGCACGTGAACTGCAACAGCGGCGGCAAGGGTGTGCGAATGCTTTTCTCGACCTTGAGGGGTTGCGCCGCCACTGTGGGTTGGCAGCGGCGGACCAGGCCTGGCTGGAGGGGGCATGTGAACGGCTGACCCTATCGTTGCGCGCAGCACACCGGTTGCTGAAGGTGGCGCGGACGTTGGCGGATCTGGAAGGTAGCCAGGCAATTGGCCGGGCGCATCTGGCCGAGTCCCTGCAGTACCGGCCGGGGAGCAGTTAGATTGCCGGGGCTGCTTTGCAGCCTATCGCCGGCAAGCCAGCTCTCACACCGAATACATCGGCCCAAAGCCTGTGCAGTCCCTGTAGGAGCGGGCAAGCCCGCGAAGGGGCCGGGACAGGAATACCTCACTGGCTGCCCACCAAAGCATCCTCAACCACCTTCAGCAGCACCTCTTCGGAAAATGGCTTGCCCAGGCAGACCAGCGCCCCAAGCGCCATCGCCGCCCGCACCGTTCCTTCATCCAAATGCGCCGACATGCAAATCACCGGCAAACGCCACCCCAGCCGGGCCAGTTCGCGCTGCACCGCCAGCCCGCTCATCCCGGGCATCCTCAGGTCGAGCAGCACGCACCCCGCCTGTCGCGCCAGTGCCGAGGCCAGGAACAGGTCCCCTGCAGCAAACGACAAGGTCTCGAAGCCTGCCGAACGCAGCAGGTTGGCCAGGCTTTTGCGCACCGACGCATCGTCGTCGACGATGCACACCGCTCTGCTCATGCGCCGCCCAGACCCTCACGCCGCGCCCCGATGACGTTGTGCATGGCCACCAGCTCCAGCAGCGAGCGGGACTGCATCTTGTTCATGATGTTCTTCTTGTGCACCTTGGTCGTCACTTCGCTGGTGCCGATCTGCTTGGCGATCTGCTTGTGCGACAGGCCGCCAACCACCAGCGAGAACACCTGCCGTTCGCGTTGGGTCAGGCGCTGGTACTTTTCCTCGACCTGCCGCGCATGGTGCCATCTGCGCCCTTCCGCCACGGCACGCGTGCGCACCGCTTGCAGCAGTGTCAGCAACTGGTCTTCGTCGAACGGTTTGGTCAGGAACTCCACGGCCCCGGCACGCATGGCCTGGACGGTCATCGGGATGGTGCCGAAGCCGGTCATGAATACGATCGGCCAGGGCAGCGCCAGCCGGCGCAGCGCGTCTTGTACCTCCAGGCCACTGGTATCGGGCAGATGCATATCCAGCAACAGGCAGGCACAGGGGGTTTCCAGGCGGGCCTCGAACAACGCCTCGGCACTGGCGAACAAATGATGCGGAATGTCCTGCGAGCGCAGCAGACGGCCCAAGGCCGTGCGCACCGACGGGTCGTCATCCACCACCAGCACCGGCACGTTCAAGTGCTCATCGAACAACTCGACAGTGTCGGCCACGGCGCACAACGGTGATTTGCCCAACGCCTCGCCAGGCACCTCGAGGCTGATCTCGGCAGCCAGGCGATAGCCCCGGCGCGGCACGGTCTGGATCAGGCCACGGTCGCCGAAGGCCTTGCGCAGCAAGGACACCTGCACCTGCAGGTTGTTGTCCTCGACCACCGTGCCGGCCCACACCTGACTGAACAGCTCGTCCTTGCCGACCACCCGGCCCTTGGCCTTGATCAGCGTCGCCAGCACCTCGAAGGCACGCCCGCCCAACAGGATCGGCTTGCCATCAACAAAGGCTTCGCGCCGCTCCAGCGACACCTGGGCATTACCTATTCGGATCATGGCTTCCTCGCGCGGGCATGGGCGTCTCCCAGCCCCGGGCAGCCTAGGCCAGCGTACGCCTTCAGACAATTATCCCGAGGGATAGGTTGGCCTGAGGACTATACAAAAGCCCGCCAGCCCCCAGGGGACGATAACGGACAACAGCGTGCCCGTTCCTGCCAAGCAGGCTGCAGGCCGCATCCATGCTGGGCCCGCTGCGTATACTCGCGCGTCAGGATGTTGCTAGCAGGGGTGCCTTATGCTCGATGAACGCCTTGCCAACAGGCCCATCGATTACGACCAGTCCATCGACGAGGGCTGGCTGAACCGGTGCGACATCAGCGCGCTGGGCCAGGAAGGTGAGCTCAGCTACTTCCGCCTGCGCGACCCTGCCACCCGCCAGGCCTGGATCGCCGTACGCGCCCCGCGCGAGGCCCCCGCCGCCTGCCAGCGCCTGGAACGTGACTACCGCCTGCAACTCGACCCGGAGTGGGCGGTGATCCCCTCGGCGTTCGTGCGTTCGGCCGAAGGCCCGCTACTGGTGTACCCGGCCGGCCGCTCCATCGCCGACCTTATCGCAGAAGGCCCAGCAGCCCTGACGCCGTTTCTCGAGATTGCGGTAAACGCGGCCACTGCCTTGGCCCAGGCCCACGAACGCAATGTGCTACACGGCGCGCTGCAGCCAGAACATGTGTGCCTGCACACCAACCAACGAGTGCGGCTGGGCTGCTTTCACGCCGACCCGGCGCAGCTGATCAGCGAACAGGGCACCGCGCTCGGCAACTGGGCGTACCTGGCGCCAGAACAGGTCTGCCCGCACGGCAGCAGCAGCGACCGACGCACCGACATCTATGCGCTGGGTGCGATCCTCTACCAGCTACTGCTGGGCGAACTGCCGCTAGCCGGACGCGACACCCAGCACTGGCGCCAGCTGCATGCGGGCGTGCAGCCACGAGCGGCCTGCGAAGTGGACAGCAATGTGCCGCAACCTCTCAGCCGGATCCTGGCCAAGGCCTTGGCCAAAGAGCCGGATGCCCGCTACCAGAGTGCCCGCGCCCTGGCGGTTGACCTGGCCCATTGCCAACGGCAATGGGCCGCCAGCAAATCCATGGAGGCCTTCGAGCCAGGCTGTGCCGACCCGGTCACGCCCGACCGCGCACGCCTGTATGGCCGCTGCGCCGAGCAGAAGGCCATCGCCCTGCTGCTCAAGGCCCTGCGCCGAGACAGCAAGCCACAAGCCCTGTTCATCACTGGGGCTACCGGCATGGGCAAGTCGAGCCTGGTCGAGGCAGCACTCAAGGCCAACGCCCAGGGTTACTGGGCCACCGGCAAATGCAATGGCGTTGCCCAGGCCGTGCCCTACGCGCCCTGGGTCGAGATTCTCGGCGCGCTGACCACCCAGTTGCTGGCCAAGAACAGCCAGGACCTCGACACCCTGCGCCGCGAGATGCTGCGCCGCATCAAAGGCCACGGCCGGCTGCTGGGCAAGCTGGCGCCAGACTTGCAACTGGTCCTCGGCCCCCTGCCCGAGTTGCCGGCCAAGCCCACGCGCCTGGCGCTGCAGAAGGAGCTGCGGGCGATCGTCGAGTTCCTGCAGGTGTTCAGCCGCCCCGGCCAGCCGCTGGTGCTGTTCTTCGATGACCTGCAGTGGGTCGACGACGCCAGCCAGCAACTGCTGGCGCAACTGCTGGCTCACGCGCCCGGCAATCTGTTGCTGATCTTTGCCCGGCGCAATGATGCCCCAGTCAGCAGTCCCCCCCTTGCCCTGCCCGCAGCGGTGCGCAGCACCACACTGAACCTGCGGCCCCTGCCGGTGGGCGCGGTGGCCGAGCTGATCGGCGAGCGCTACCACGTCGGCGTCGAGGACGCATTGCCGGTAGCCGAACTGGTGCACGAAAAGACGGCGGGCAACCCGTTCTTCATCAATCAGATTCTCCGGGCCCTGGTCGAGGACCAGCTGTTCACCTTCGATACCCAGGCCATGCGCTGGTCATGGTGCCTGAAGGCCGTGGCCCGCCACCGCTATTCCGACAATGTCGCCGACCTGATGATCCACCGCCTGGCGCGCCTGCCAGAGCCGCAGCGCAACCTGCTGCGGGTGGCTAGCGCGGCGGGCAGCCGCTGCGATGAACGCCTGCTTCAGCAGGTGCTCTCTCAAGTGCCCGGCGAACCGTTGAAAGCCTTGATTGGCGCGGGTTTCCTGCAATCGGGCCAGAACGGCCTGGGCTTCGCCCACGAGCGGGTGATGGAAGCCGCGTACGCTCTCACGCCCGCGCGCGAGCGTGCCAAGTTGCATGCACATATCGCCTTGGCCATGCGCAAGGCCTGGCCGGGGCGCCTGCACGAGGCACTGTTCGAGCTTGCCAACCAGCTTCAACGCGCCAGCCCATGCGGGTTTGCAGCGGATGACTGCGAAGCGTTCCTGCAGCTTTTACGCGAAGCCGCAGCACGCGCACGCGACAACGGCGCTTTCGAACAGACAGCTGACTACCTGCACACGGCCGAGCAGTTGCTGCACCACTGCGCAACGCTGGAAAGCCGCGCCACGCATGGCTTTGCCATCGCCTGCATGGCCACCGAATGCGACATGCAACTGTCGCGAATGATCGCGGCCGAGGCCCGCATCACTGAATGCCGCCAGCGCGCTCGCTCGGCGTTGGACCAGGCGCGGGTATGCCGCCTGCAGGCGCTGCTGTGCACCTTGCGCGGCGACTATCAGGCGGCCATCGACAGCGCCATATCCGGCCTGGACCTGCTGGGTATGAGCACGGTGCGAGGTGTCGACTGGCAACAGGTCGAGGCCAGTCATGCCCATGTACAGGCCTTGGTCGAACAGAAAGGCCGGCACTGCCTGGAGTCGCTGCAGCGCACCGATTCGGAGGAAGTGACAGTTGCCATCAGCCTGCTGGCCACCCTGTCGTCATCGTTTTTCGTGAAGGACGACATCTGCTTCCTGCACCTGGCCAAGCTCATGGAGCTGTCACTGCTGCACGGCGTCGCGCCGGGCAGCACCTATGGCATGGCCTGGTACGGGGTGATGATTGCCGAGCGCTTCGGCGCCTACCATGATGGCCATGCTTGCTGCCTGGCTGCGCTCAAACTGATAGAGCGGCACGGTTTCGACGCTGACTTGACCAGCGCGCTGCTGGCCCTGGACCAGGTCAGCGCCTGGACCTCGCCCATGGAGTTCGCCCGCCGCACCGCGCTGGATGCGGTTGACTCAGGGCGCGTGAGCGGTGACTTGGCGATGAGCTGCTATGCCTGCAACCACCTGGTTTCCGATTCGCTGTTCATGGGCCGCTACCTGCCGGACGTGGTGGAGGAACTGGCGCAAGGCCTGGCCACCGTGCGTCGCCACGGTTACCGCGACATCGAGCAGATCCTGCAGGCCCAGCAAGCGTTCATCGCCAAATTGAGCGGCACGCCCTCCCCGGCCTCGGCCACAGCCTCGAAATCGCCTACCACGCGATTCTTCCAGTACCTGATGGCCGGCATGGGCGACTTCTACCTGGGCGATATCCCGCAGGCCATGCGCAACCTTGCACTGGCCGGCGACAACACCTGGGCGGTACCAGCGCACATCAACCTGGCTGATTATCACCTGTTCCGCGGCCTGGCCCTGGGCAGCCCCGAGGCCATTGGCAGCCCTGCCGACAAACTGCGCGAGCTACGGGCCCTGCGCGAGCGCTTCGGCCGCTGGGCCGGCTTCAACCCGGCCACCTTCCGCAACAAGCTGTTGCTGATCGAAGGCGTGATCGCCAAGCTCGAAGGCGACGGCCTGGCCGCCATCCGCTGCTTCGACCAGGCACAGATCGCCGCCACCGCCGCCGGTTTCATCCACGAGCAGGCGCTGGCCCACGAACAGCTGGCCGAGGTATGTATCCCCAGCGGCCTGATCTCTGGCGCCAACCTGCACCTGCGCATCGCCCGCGACTGTTTCCATATCTGGGGTGCGACCGGCAAGGTGCACCAACTGGAGGCTTTGCATCCATTCCTGCGCACTCAGCCGATCCAGGAAAGCCACCGCGCCACCAACCAGGCCAAGCTCGACCTGGAAGCCGGCATCGAGGCAGCACGGGCGCTCTCCGAGGAAGTGCTGCTCGAAGGCCTGATCGAAACCCTGATGGGCCAACTGACGCAGCACTCCGGCGCCGATCACGGTGCGCTGCTGATCGTCAGCGGTGCCGAATTTCAGATGGCGGCCCTCGCCTACATTGACGACGCCGGGCTGCACGTGAGCATGGACGACTGCCAGAAGTTCATGACCCAGGCACCGCTGTCGATCATCAACGCCACCATGCGCACCAAGAAGCCCCTGGTGCTCAACGATGCCCAGAGCGATTGCCCCGAGGCCTTCCGCCAGCAGTTGCAGGCGCGCAAAGCCCGTTCGGTGCTATGCCTGCCGCTGGTGATCCAGGGCGTGCTGATCGGCCTGGTGTACCTGGAAAACCGCCTGGTACCGAACCTGTTCGGCAGCCAGCGCCTGGCCATGCTGGAAATCCTCGCCTCGCAGGCGGCAGTGTCGCTGCAAACCGCCAAGTTCTACACACGCCTGGCCGAAGACAACCAGACTCGCGCCCAGATGGAAGCCGAGTTGCGCCGCTCCCGCGCGGAGTTGGCGCGCACAGCGCACCTGCAGGTGATGAACGAGCTGTCCGCGTCCATCGCCCATGAGATCAGCCAGCCGCTGCTGGGCATAGCTTCCAACGCCGCTGCCAGCCTGCGCTGGCTGAAGCGAGCCAAGCCCGACCTGGAAGAGGCGATTGCTGGCCTGGAAGACATCCGCAACGACAGCGAACGGGCCGCCAACATCGTGCGTGCGCTGCGCTCACTGGCCAAGCAGTCGCCAATGCAACTCAAGGCGGTGAAGCTGGACGAACTGATCCGCGAAGTGGTGCGCCTGACCTCGGCCGATGCCGCCAAGGGCACGGTGGACGTGCAGACGCGGTTGCAGGCAGGGGTGAGCGTGATGGCCGACCCGGTGCAGTTGCAGCAGTTGGTGTTCAACCTGATTACCAATGGCCTGGAGGCGCTGGCGGGGTATCGCAGCGATGGGGTGCTGCGGATTGCGTTGGCGGTGGTCGGGGATGATGTGGAGGTCTGCGTGGACGACAACGGGCCGGGGATAGCTGCGGATGAGCGTGAGCGGGTGTTCGATGCGTTTCATACCACCAAGATCGGCGGCATGGGGATGGGTTTGGCAATCTGCAGCTCGGTGGTGCAGGCCCATGGAGGGGAGTTGCAGGCGCTGGTGTCGGAGCTGGGCGGGTGCCGGATTCGCTTTACGCTGCCTGTGAATCCTTCCTAAGCCTGTACCGGCCCTTTCGCGGGTGAACCCGCTCCCACAGGGAGAGTGCACAGCCTGAGAACTGCACGGTTCCTGTGGGAGCGGG
>NZ_JBNRIJ010000037.1:41678-46056 GCF_053557675.1 Pseudomonas sp. XP1
TCAACGGGCGCTCAGGGCCGCATAGCTGTTCATCAGGTTGCGGTAGTTGGGAATCCGCTGCGACAGCAGGTTACCCAGCCCTTCGATGTCGTTGCGCCAGTCGCGGTGCAGCTCACAGGCCACCGAGAACCAGTTCATCATCTGTGCACCCGCCTGGGTCATGCGCACCCAGGCCGCCTGCTGCACGGTTTCGTTGAAGGTGCCAGAAGCATCGGTCACCACGAACACTTCAAAACCTTCTGCCAGCGCCGACAGGGTCGGGAACGCTACGCACACATCGGTCACCACGCCGGCGATAATCAGCTGCTTGCGGCCAGTAGCCTTGATCGCCTTGACGAAGTCTTCATTGTCCCAGGCGTTGATCTGGCCGGGGCGGGCAATGTACGGCGCATCCGGGAACATCTCTTTCAGCTCGGGCACCAGCGGGCCGTTCGGGCCTTGCTCGAAGCTGGTAGTGAGAATGGTCGGCAAGCCGAAGAACTTGGCCAGGTCGCCCAGGGCCAGCACGTTGTTCTTGAACTCGTTGGGCGAGAAGTCCTGCACCAGCGAGATCAGGCCGGTCTGGTGGTCGACCAGAAGCACCACGGCATCGTCTTTGTTCAGGCGCTTGTAATCGGGTTGGCTCATCGGGGTGACTCCTTGGGTTGGGAAAACGGGCCGGCACTGTCTACAAGGGGCTATACCGGCGGATAGGTTCGGCTTAAGGGTGGACCTGCGCCTGACGCCAGGCCTTGGGCGGCTGGCCGACCAGGCGGCTGAAGGCACGGGTGAAATGGGCCTGATCGCAGAAGCCGCATTCCAGGCTCACGTGGGTGATTGGCGCCTCGGTGGCAAGCAGGCGCTTGGCCTTTTCCATGCGCGCCAACAGGCGCCAGGCCTGGGGCGATAGGCCAGTGTTGACCTTGAACGCACGGGAGAAGTGGCTGCGGGTGAGGTTGCATACCCCGGCGATTTCGATGATCGACAATGGGCTGTGCAGCATCAGTTCCTTGGCCCGGCGCAACCGCGCAGGCGTGAGTGCGCCGGGGGTTTGCTGCGGCGCTTGGGGCTTCCCGGGGTGCATGGCGACTCTCCTGTTCAATGCAGAAAGTCTCGCCCCCGGCACATGACAAAGTCCTGAGCCAGACCTGAATAGTTGTTAATTGTGCACTGCTGGCCCTGGCCGTTTTGCCGATACCTTAAGATGCGTTCCGTATTCAGCTTCAGGCCGCTAGTGGCGGCCGGCATTCAAGGCAAAAGAGCCATGCAGGAAAAACCCGCCCACCGTACCGTAGCCATGGTGCTGTTCAATGATGTGTTGTTGCTGGACGTGACCGGGCCCATGGACGCGTTTGCCATTGCTAACCGCTTCCTTCCTGCCGAGCGAAAGTACCGGCTGCTGACCCTGGCCGAAGGGCAGGCAGCGGTGCGCGGCTCTTGCGGGTTGAAAGTGGTGGCTGACCTGCGCCTGGAGGACTTGCCGGAGGCCGTCGACCTGTTGCTGGTGCCAGGCGGCCCGGGGGCCTATGACATCGCCCTGCCAGGCATCGAGCGTTGGCTGCCCCAGGCTGTGCGCCGGGCCAAACGCTTTGGCGCAATCTGCACCGGGGTATTCCTGCTGGGCCGGGCCGGGCTGCTGGACGGCTATCGCTGCACCACCCACTGGAACTACGTGGAGCGCCTGGCACAGGCGTTCCCCAATGCCAAGGTCGAGACCGAACAGATCTACGTGATCGACCGCTGCCTGATTACCTCGGGCGGCATCACCGCTGGCATCGACCTGGCACTGGCGGTGGTGGCCGAAGACCACGGCAAGGCGCTGGCCCTGGAAGTGGCCAAGGTACTGCTGGTCGCCCGCCATCGCCAGGGCGGGCAGACACCCTACGGGCCACTGCTGGCGGCTGTACCGCGGGATGATTCGCCGATTGCCCGGGTGCAGGCGTATATCGTCGACCATATCGAGCAAGCCTTCACCGTGCAGAAGATGGCCGACCTGGTGGCCATGAGCGGGCGCAACTTCGCCCGGACATTTCTGCGCGAGGTGGGGATCACACCGCTGCAGTACCTGCAGAATGCAAGGATCGACCGCGCGCGAAAGCTGCTGGAAGGCACCGACCTGCCGTTGAAGGTAGTGGCGGCGCAGTGCGGGTTTGGCAGTGACCGGCATTTGCGCAAGGTGTTTTGCGAGCGGATTGGCATGACGCCGGCGCAGTATCGCGCGCAGTTTGGTGGCAGTTGAGTATGCAGATTTCCTGTGCTGGCCTCTTCGCGGGTGAACCCGCTCCCACAGGTACAGCGGTGTGTTCAAGCCTGCGCAACACCCGCGAAGAGGCCAGCACGACTGTCATCTGATTCAGGACAATATGTCTTCCTCACAGCAGATTGTCTGGCACCCGCACATTCCCCAGAATTGTCCGCCTAACTGATCTAACGCTGCCCCGGCAGCTCATGGAGTACGAGCCAATGCCACACGAAGGCAGCCTTCTGCAAACCGCGGTGATCTTCCTGCTCGCCGCTGTCCTCGCCGTCCCCCTGGCCAAGCGCCTGCACCTGGGGGCCGTGCTCGGTTACCTGCTCGCCGGTGTGATCATCGGCCCGCAAGCGCTGGGCCTGATCCGCGACACCGAAAGCGTGGCGCACATTTCCGAGCTGGGCGTGGTTCTGCTGCTGTTCATCATCGGCCTGGAGCTGTCGCCCAAGCGCCTGTGGCTGATGCGCAAGTCCGTATTCGGCGTCGGTACCGCCCAGGTGCTGCTGACCGGTGCGCTGATCGGCGCCATCGCCCTGTTCGGCTTCAGCCAGACGCTACCGGCGGCCATCGTGCTCGGTCTGGGCCTGGCGCTGTCGTCCACCGCCCTTGGCCTGCAGAGCCTGGCCGAAAGCAAGCAGCTCAACGCCCCGCACGGCCGCCTCGCGTTCGCCATCCTGCTGTTCCAGGACATCGCCGCCATCCCACTGATCGCATTGGTTCCGCTGCTGGCCGCCAGTGGCCCGGATACCAGCCACGGCGACAGCCTGGAGCACGGCCTGAAGGTGTTCGCCAGCATCGCCGTGGTCATCGTCGGTGGCCGTTACCTGCTGCGCCCGGTGTTCCGCACCGTGGCCCGCACCGGCCTGCCGGAAGTGTCCACCGCCACCGCGCTGCTGGTTGTGATTGGCACTGCCTGGCTGATGGAAGAAGCCGGCATTTCCATGGCCCTGGGTGCCTTCCTCGCCGGCCTGCTGCTGGCCGACTCGGAATACCGCCACGAGCTGGAATCGCAGATCGAACCGTTCAAGGGCCTGCTGCTGGGGCTGTTCTTCATCAGCGTCGGCATGGGCGCCAACCTGCGCCTGCTGCTTGAAATGCCTTTGGTGGTGCTGGGCCTGACCCTGCTGCTGGTGGCCGTGAAGCTGGTACTGCTGATCGGCGTCGGGCGCCTGGCCGGTGGCCTGAACAGCGCCAGCGCCCTGCGCCTGGGCATGGTGCTGGCTGCCGGTGGCGAGTTTGCCTTCGTGGTGTTCAAGCTGGGCAAGGACCAAGGCTTGTTCGACACCCAGACCTACGACCTGCTGCTGATGACCATTACCCTGTCGATGGCCATTACCCCGCTGCTGATGATTGGCTGCGCCCACGCCCTCAAGCGCCCGCAACCGGCGCGTGAGGTGCCGGAGCATTACAAGCAGATCCAGGCTGACACGCCACGGGTAGTGATCGTCGGCATGGGCCGCATGGGCCAGATCGTCGCGCGCATCCTGCGGGCACAGAAGATTCCATTCATTGCTCTGGAAACCTCGGTGGACACCATCGAGATGACCCGTATGTTCGAACAGGTACCCGTGTTCTACGGCGACCCGCTGCGCCCCGAGGTGCTGCATGCCGCCAAGGTGGGCGAGGCGGAATACTTCATCATCACCATCGATGACCCGGAAGCTGCCATTCACACCGCGGAACGGGTGAAACGCCTGTACCCGCACCTGAAAGTGCTGGCCCGCGCGCGTAACCGCCAGCATGTGCACAAGTTGGCGGATGTCGGCGCCGAGCCGATTCGCGAGACGTTCTACTCCAGCCTGGAGATGACCCGCCGGGCATTGGTGGGGTTGGGGTTGAGCGAGGCGCAGGCAGCGGACCGGATTGCGCGGTTTACCCAGCATGACGAAGAGGTGCTGGTGGCCCAGGGACAGGTGCGTGATGACCGGGCCAAGGTGATGCAGACGGCCAAGGAGGCCCGGGCGGAGTTGGAGCGGTTGTTTGATTCGGATGCGGATTGAGGGTTGGCGCATCGATTCAGGAAGAGGGCTCAGGCCCTCTTTTGTATTTTTGGCTTGAGATTGTCTGGGTCCGCTGCGCGGCCCTTCGCGGGCACGCCCGCTCCCACAGGGATAGCGCAAGCCTGGCAAGCGGTGCAGTACCTGTGGG
>NZ_JBNRIJ010000038.1:0-5084 GCF_053557675.1 Pseudomonas sp. XP1
CCGGCAAGCCAGCTCCCACAGGTACTGCACAGCCTTCAAGCCCTGTGCAGTACCTGTGGGAGCTGGCTTGCCGGCGATAGGGCCGGTACAGGCTGACTTCAGGCGCCCTTCAGGGCCTTGATCTTGGCCTGCAGCCCTTCCCGGGTCTGCTCGCCCATCAACTGTTCCCGCACCTTGCCCTTGTCATCGATGATGTAGGTCACCGGCAATGCCTCGCTGCGTGGCAGGTCATAGCGCTCGGCCGGGTCCTGTGCCAATACGGTGAAAGCGATGCCCAGGGTTTCGGCAGCCTGCTTCAGTTCCTGCCCCTGCAAGCCATCGAAGTTCACCCCCACCACCTTGATACCATCGGCCGCCCATTGCTTGGCTGCCGCGTTCAGTTCGGGGATTTCGGTACGGCACGGCCCGCACCATTCGGCCCAGTAGTTGAGCACCAGCCAGTGCCCATCAATCTGTTCGGCCTTAACCGTATTACCGTGTTGGTCCACGCCATAATCGGCACCGCAACCACCGAGCAACAGGCTCGCGGTGATGGCCAGTACTGCTGCCAGACGCCTTGCCATGGGTCAATCCTTCTCGAGTTTTAAAGCAAATTGGTCAGTCGCTGCGGTTAGAATAGCCGCCACAACCTGCTGGATGCGACCCGACATGACCGACCTTACGCTCTATCATAACCCGCGCTGCTCGAAATCCCGCGGTGCCCTGGAACTGCTCGAAGCTCGCGGCCTGGCGCCGACCATCGTGCGCTACCTCGAGACACCGCCCGACGCTGTTACCCTGAAGGCCCTGCTCGGCAAGCTGGGCATCGCCCCGCGCCAGCTGCTGCGTACCGGCGAGGACGAGTACAAGGAGCTGAACCTGGCCGACCCGGCGCTGACCGACGCACAACTGATCGAGGCCATGGCCCGGCACCCCAAGCTGATCGAGCGGCCGATCCTGGTCGCCGGTGACAAGGCCGTGGTCGGACGACCGCCCGAGAAAGTACTGGAGATTCTACCGTGAGCCAGCCCTACATCCTGGTGCTGTATTACAGCCGCCATGGTTCGACCAGCGAGATGGCCCGGCACATCGCCCGCGGCATCGAACTGGCCGGCATGGAGGCCCGCCTGCGCACGGTGCCGGCGATTTCCACCGAGTGCGAAGCAGTGGCCCCGGACATCCCGGCCAGTGGCGCGCTGTACGCCACCTTGGACGACTTGCGCCACTGCGCCGGCCTGGTATTGGGTAGCCCGACCCGCTTCGGCAACATGGCGGCGCCGCTCAAGTACTTCCTGGATGGCACCAGCAGCCTGTGGTTGGGCGGTGAACTGGTCGGCAAGCCGGCGGGTGTTTTCACCTCTACCGCCAGCCTGCACGGCGGGCAGGAAACCACCCTGCTGTCGATGATGCTACCGCTGATGCACCACGGCATGCTGGTAATGGGCTTGCCGTACAGCGAATCGGCATTGCTCGAGACCCGTGGCGGCGGCACCCCGTATGGCGCCAGCCATCATGCTGGCGCCGATGGCAAGCGCGAGCTCGACCAGCACGAGATAGCCCTGTGCCGCGCACTTGGCCAACGCCTGGCGACCACTGCCAAGGCACTGGAGGCCGCACGTGGCTAAGAAGCCCAAGGTATTGCCGGCGCTGGAATGGCTGGCACCGCGTCTGCGCCTGACGCGGGCCTTGAGCCTGGCGTTCTTCTTCGGCCTGATCGCCCTGCTGGTGGTGAACAACCTGTGGTTCGCCAACCTGCACGGGGCGCGGGTCGAGGTGATCCTGGCGATCGAACTGGTGCCGTTGCTGCTGTTGCTGCCGGGCATGCTGACAGGCAGCGCCCGGGCACATGCCTGGACCTGCTTCGTGGTGAATATCTATTTCATCAAGGGCGTGCTGGCGGCGTTCGACCCGGCACGGGCGGTATTTGGCTGGGTAGAAGTGCTGGTGAGCCTGGGGCTGTTCATTACCGGGCTGCTGTATGTGCGCTGGAAGTTCCAGCATGAGCGGCGCATGGCGGGCGAAGGCAGTTGATATCCCGGGGCCGCTTAGCGGCCCCAGCAATTTCAATGGTTGACGGTATGCGCCAGCATCACCGACAACTGGCACAGCGGCCGCCCACTCTCGGCATGCCACTGGTTGAACGCCTGCTGCACCAAGGCCAGGTCCCGCTGGCTGGTCGGCGGTTTGTCGATCACCTTCTGCGCAATCAACGCCGCAGCCATGTCATCGGTAGGAATGAACGTATCCTTGCCGACCATGCGCAAGAAGCGCGGTGCCGACAACCCGCCCAGCTGGTTGCCGTGCTTGGCCAGGTACTTCCACAAACCGACGATGTCGGTCACCGGCCAGTCGGCGATGAAGGCGCCGAAACTGCCCTTCTCCTTGGCCACGTCAAGAACCATCTGCGCATTGCGCGGCACGCTCTTGAGCTTGCCCAGGTGGCGGATGATGCGCTCGTCGTGCATCAGTCGCTCGAGGTGCTCGGCGCCCATCAATACCACCTTCTCCGGGTCGAAGCCGAAGAACACCTGCTCGAACGCCGGCCACTTGGCATCCACCAGGCTGTGCTTGAGCCCGGCGCGGAATACGCGCAGGGCCAAGGTCGACAGGTAGCGGTCGTCGCTGATATCACGCAGCTGCGCCGGTGTGCGCGGCTGCGGCAGGAAGGCCTCCAGGGCCTGGCCCGAGCCGAAGCGGTTCAGGCAGTACTCGTGCAACCACTGGTAATCGCGCATGGGCTCAGATGTTCAGCACGTCAAGAAAACGCGGGGTGGCGTTTTCGTCGATCTTCAGGCTGGTGAAGTCGAACAGGTTGCGGTCGGCCAGCTGCGACGGTGCCACGTTCTGCAGGGCGCGGAAGATGCTCTCGGTACGGCCCGGGTGCTTGCGCTCCCATTCCACCAGCATGTCCTTGACCACCTGGCGCTGCAGGTTTTCCTGCGAACCGCACAGGTTGCACGGGATGATCGGGAATTCCTTCATGTCCGAATAGGCCTGGATATCCTTCTCGCTGCAGTAGGCCAGCGGACGGATCACCACGTTGCGGCCATCGTCGGCACGCAGCTTCGGCGGCATGCCCTTGAGCGCGCCGTTGAAGAACATGTTGAGGAAGAAGGTTTCGACGATATCGTCGCGGTGGTGTCCCAGCGCCATCTTGGTCGCGCCGATCTCGTCGGCGAAGGTGTAGAGGGTGCCACGGCGCAGGCGCGAACACAGCGAGCAGGTGGTCTTGCCCTCGGGGACCAGCTCCTTGACCACCGAGTAGGTGTCCTTCTCGACGATGTGATACTCGACGCCCAGTTCCTTGAGGTAGGCCGGCAGCACGTGCTCGGGGAACCCCGGCTGCTTCTGGTCCATGTTCACCGCCACGATCTCGAACTTGATCGGTGCCACCTTCTGCAGGTGCAACAGAACGTCGAGCATGGTGTAGCTGTCCTTGCCGCCGGACAGGCAGACCATGACCTTGTCGCCATCCTCGATCATGTTGTAGTCGGTGATGGCTTCGCCGGCGAGACGACGCAGGCGTTTTTGCAGTTTGTTCTGGTTGACCGAGAGGGTGCCCATAGCGCTTGGATCCGCGAGGTGTGACAAAAGCGGGCTATTTTACGCACAAACGCGGCGGTGCTGTAGGCATTCCGATAAAGACTTCATTGTAATCAACAGCGCGCGTTACAGCGCAATTTGCTCTAAAAAGCGCGGTTTATGCGGGTAACGGCTTCCTATACTGCGACATAAGGCCACATTACCGCTTGCTTAGGTGTTCGGGCCTCGGGCCGCTTGCGCTCCATCTGGGGGGCGTTTGGCAACATTGAGAGGAGTGATCGGCATGATTCATCACGTTGTGGGGCTGTTTACCCATCCCGACCAGGAATGGCGGGAAATTCGTGGCGAAGAAGAAACCATCAGCCACATGTACCTGACGCATACCCTGATCCTGGCTGCGATCCCCGCCGTTTCGGCGTTCATCGGTACCACCCAGGTCGGCTGGGTGATCGGCGACCGGCCAGCGGTGATGCTGACCATGGAAAGCGCCATCTGGATGAGCATCATGTCGTACCTGGCGATGCTTGCCGGGGTGGCGGTAATGGGGGCGTTCATCCATTGGATGGCCCGCACCTACGATGCCAACCCGTCCATGGCACAGTGCATCGCCTTTGCAACCTATACCGCCACACCGCTGTTCATCGGCGGCCTGGCGGCGCTGTACCCACACCTGTGGCTGGGCATGCTGATCGGCACCGCCGCCATCTGCTACACGGTGTACCTGTTGTACGTCGGTTTGCCGACGTTCATGAACATACCATCCGACGAAGGCTTCCTGTTCTCCAGCTCGGTGCTGGCGGTAGGCCTTGTGGTACTGGTGGCGATCATGGCCGCCACTGTGATCATCTGGGGACTGGGCGTGGGGCCCGTCTACACCAACTAGAACAGACTCGACCAACACTGGGGCATCAAACCTGGGGCCGCCGCAAGGCGGCCTCTGGCTGTGCGCTGACCGGTGGCTCGGCAGGCTGCCCGGGGTTGCGGCATAATGCCCGGTCAGGAGAACCACCCCGCCATGCCCGAGCTGCTCAGACAACGCGTTGAAACCTGTTACCAGCAAGCTGAAACCTTCTTCAAACGCCCCTTCCCGCGCCCGGAAGTCAGCTTCAAGCTGCGCGGGCAAAAAGCCGGTGTCGCTCACCTGCACGAGAACCTGCTGCGCTTCAACCTGCAGCTTTACCGCGAAAACCAGGAAGACTTCCTGCGCCAGACCGTGGCCCATGAAGTGGCGCACCTGGTGGCACACCAGCTGTTCGGCGACCGTATCCAAGCCCATGGCGAGGAGTGGCAGTTGATCATGCGCGGGGTGTATGAACTGCCGCCCAACCGTTGCCACAACTACGAAGTGCAACGGCGCGTGGTGACCCGCTACATCTACCGGTGCCCGTGCCCGCAGAGCGACTTCCCGTTTACCGCGCAGCGGCACAAGCTGGTGCGCCAGGGGCGGCGCTACCTGTGCAAGCGGTGTCGGGAAATATTGGTGTATAGCGGCGAGACGCGCGTCGAGTAGATTGTGCCTTGCCTGTTCCGGCCTCTTCGCGGGTAAACCCGCTCCCACAGGG
>NZ_JBNRIJ010000038.1:5189-33239 GCF_053557675.1 Pseudomonas sp. XP1
ATGATTCACAGGCACAAGAAAGGCGACCCAAGGGTCGCCTTCTTTGCATCAGCCTACGCCTTATTTCTCGACGAAGGCACGCTCGATCAGGTAATCACCCGGCTCGCGCATGCGCGGGGAGATCTTCAGGCCGAAGCTGTCCAGCACTTCGCTGGTCTCGTCGAGCATGCTCGGGCTGCCGCAGATCATTGCGCGGTCGTCCTGCGGGTTGATCGGTGGCAGGCCGATGTCGCTGAACAGCTTGCCGCTGCGCATGAGGTCGGTCAGACGGCCCTGGTTCTCGAACGGCTCACGGGTCACGGTCGGGTAGTAGATCAGCTTGTCGCGAACCGCTTCACCGAAGAATTCGTTCTGCGGCAGGTGCTCGGTGATGAACTCTCGGTAGGCCACTTCGTTCACGTAGCGCACGCCATGAACCAGGATCACCTTCTCGAAGCGCTCGTAGGTTTCAGGGTCCTGGATGACACTCATGAACGGTGCCAGGCCAGTGCCGGTGCTCAGCAGGTACAGGTGCTTGCCCGGGTTCAGGTCGTCGAGTACCAAGGTACCGGTAGGCTTCTTGCTGATGATGATCTCGTCGCCTTCCTTCAGGTGCTGCAGCTGGGAGGTCAGCGGACCGTCCGGCACCTTGATGCTGAAGAACTCCAGGTGCTCTTCCCAGTTCGGCGAAGCGATGGAATAGGCGCGCATGAGCGGACGGCCGCTTTCTTGTTGCAGGCCGATCATCACGAACTGACCGTTCTCGAAGCGCAGGCCCGGGTCGCGAGTGCACTTGAAGCTGAACAGAGTGTCGTTCCAGTGGTGCACACTGAGGACACGTTCGTGGTTCATGTTGCTCATTTAATGGGGCTCCTGAAGAAAGACGCGGCGCGCGCAAGACGCGCAGTTGCGCGATAGTTTAGGGGCAGCGACAATATCTGTTAACTGGATTATCAAGATATGTGTTATCGGTTATATCGATATGCGATTTACACTTCGTCAGCTGCAAGTCTTCGTTGCCGTGGCCCAGCACCAGAGCGTTTCGCGCGCCGCCAGTGTGCTGGCCTTGTCGCAGTCGGCCGCCAGCACCTCGATCACCGAGCTTGAGCGCCAGTCCAGCTGCCAGCTGTTCGACCGCGCCGGCAAGCGCCTGAGCCTCAACGCCCTGGGCCAGCAACTGTTGCCGCAGGCCGTGGCCCTGCTCGACCAGGCCAAGGAAATAGAAGACCTGCTCAACGGCAAGTCCGGTTTCGGCTCGCTCGCAGTCGGCGCCACGTTGACCATCGGCAACTACCTGGCCACCTTGCTGATCGGCAGCTTCATGCAGGTGCACCCGGAAAGCCAGGTGAAGCTGCATGTGCAGAACACTGCGCATATCGTGCAACAGGTGGCGCATTACGAAATTGATCTGGGTCTGATCGAAGGCGATTGCAACCACCCGGACCTGGAAGTGCAGCCCTGGGTCGAGGACGAGCTGGTGGTCTTCTGCGCGCCGCAGCACCCGCTGGCCAAGATGGGCCGCGCCGATGTACAGACCTTGTCCCAGGAAGCGTGGATCCTGCGTGAACAGGGCTCGGGCACGCGCCTGACCTTCGACCAGGCCATGCGCCACCACCGCACCAACCTCAATATCCGCCTGGAACTGGAACACACCGAAGCGATCAAGCGCGCGGTGGAATCAGGCCTGGGCATCGGCTGCATCTCGCGCCTGGCCCTGCGTGACGCCTTCCGCCGCGGCAGCCTGGTAGCGGTGGAAACCCCTGAGCTGGACCTGATGCGCCAGTTCTACTTCATCTGGCACAAACAGAAGTACCAGACCTCGGCCATGCGCGAATTTCTCGAACTGTGCCGCAACTTCACCGCGGGTTTCACCCGCAGTGACGAGATCGTGTTGCCACCGATCGCCTAAAGCAGGATCACACCCCACACCAGCGCCACCATGGTCAGTGCCACCAGTTGCGCGGCGCTGCCCATGTCCTTGGCGTTTTTCGACAGCGGGT
Source organism: Pseudomonas sp. XP1 (assembly GCF_053557675.1). Classification (NCBI taxonomy): domain Bacteria; kingdom Pseudomonadati; phylum Pseudomonadota; class Gammaproteobacteria; order Pseudomonadales; family Pseudomonadaceae; genus Pseudomonas; species Pseudomonas sp. XP1. Next base: position 7,169 of record NZ_JBNRIJ010000038.1, read on the forward strand.
GGCGCTCCAGCGAAATGCGGTCGATGGCAGCTTCCACCGCCGAGTTGAACAATTCGACGATCAAGCCCAACAGACACACGGCGATCATGATCGCCCGCTCCGCACGGCTGACCGGCAACCAGAAGGTGATCGGGACCAGCAGCACATTGAGCAGCACCAACTGGCGGAACGCGGCCTCGCCCTTGAAGGCGGCGCGCAGGCCGTCCAGCGAATAGCCGGCGGCGTTGAAGATACGTTTGAGGCCGGTCTGGCCCTTGAATGGCGATGTCATGTGAGTCACTTCACAACGGAAAGGCCGGCAGACTAGACCGGCTCGGGTCAAAAAAGCGTGAAGCCACGCGCACTCAGCTGCTGGCAACCGATTCAAGTTGTTGCAGCAGCAACGCCGCCTGGGTGCGGGTACGCACACCCAGCTTGCGGAAGATCGCGGTCACGTGGGCCTTGATGGTCGCTTCCGACACGTTCAGCTCATAGGCGATCTGCTTGTTCAGCAAGCCTTCGCAGACCATGGTCAGCACGCGGAACTGCTGCGGCGTGAGGCTGGCAAGGCCTTCGCTGGCGGCCTTGGCCTCGGCCGAGACATCGACCTTTTCGAACGCCTGCGGCGGCCACCAGACCTCGCCGTCGAGCACCTTGCGCACCGCATCCTGGATCACTTCCAGGGTGCTGGACTTGGGAATGAAGCCACTGGCGCCAAACTCGCGGGACTTGACCACCACTGCGGCCTCTTCCTGCGCCGATACCATCACCACGGGGATCTGCGGGTATTGCCCGCGCAGCAGCACCAGCCCGGAAAAACCGTAGGCACCCGGCATGTTCAAGTCCAGCAACACCAGGTCCCAGTCGGCTTTTTCGCTCAGACGGGTTTCCAGTTCGGCAATGCTGGCGACTTCAACCAGGCGTACATCCGGGCCCAGGCCGAGGGTAACGGCCTGGCGCAAGGCGCCACGGAACAGCGGGTGGTCATCGGCAATCAGGATTTCGTAAGTGGCCATCGATCTGGGGATCCTGTTCTGTGTCGGGCACTCGGGTAAGGGTCATTATGAACCAAAGCAGGGGTTGTGCCCCTTGGACTATAGGAAGGTATGCAAACGCTGGTGGGTGTCGTCCTGCTCGTCCAGCGGCAGGCGCCGCTTGCCGCTCAGGTAATGCAGGCTGAACACATCCAGGTAGGCGTCCAGCGCTTGCGAGGCCTGGGTATCACCGGCCAGGTCCAGGCACATGGCGGCGACTTCCGCAGTGCAGAAATGATCGTCGCGCTTGGAGCGCCGCAGGCGGTAGCGGGACATCTGCTCGGCCTGCAGGCTCAACACCGGGAAGCGGTCAAGGTACGGGCTTTTGCGGAACATCTTGCGCGCTTCGGTCCAGGTGGCATCCAGCAAGATGAACAGCGGGCGCTTGCCCGGCTCGCGCACTACCTCGCTGACCACCCGCTCCTGGGCAACGAACTCGCCGGGGAAGACGATGTAGGGCTGCCAACGCGGGTCGTCCAGCAATGCCAGCAAGCGTTCGTCGACAGAAGTGCGCAGCCAGCCGAAAGCCGAGGTGTCCTCTATCAGGTCGGCGATCAGCCAACCAGTATTGGTGGGCTTCAGCGGCTCGGTGTCATGCATCAGCAGGCACACCCCGGAATCGGCCTGCACCCGGGGCTTCCAGGCGCACAGGCAATGAGTGGCGATGACCCGGCAATCGGGGCAGCGTTCGGCACGCGAACCACGAGCGATGAAGGGCTTGTTGCTGCGGGCCAGCCGTTCGGCACGCAGGCGCGCTACCGCATGGCTCATGCCGGCAGGCCTCTGGACAGGTTGGGAATGGACACAAGGATGACTCGGAAAAAACTAAGGGCGCCAGTCTACCAGAACAGGGGGCAATTGCTGTGCAGGTGGCGGCGCGGTCCCTATAATCGCTGTTTTTACCGTACCCCGGCCTCGCGCCTGCGCGATTTCAGGGAACGCCGTCGACCCGCGCATGTCAAAGCGCCAGTCATCGAACCAGGAGAGATTCATGCTGCGCCGTATCGTCCCCGCCCTGAGCCTGTTGCTCGCCCTGCCTCTGGCATCCCAGGCGGCTTCCAAGCAGGAATACGACCTGAACAACATGCTGCAGAAGGTTGCCAAAGAGAGCAGTGTCGGCACCCCGCGAGCCATCAACGAGGACATCCTCGACCAGGGTTACACCGTGGAAGGCAAGGCACTGGTCAACCACCTGAGCGTGCGCCAGGACCATGCCGCGCGCATGCAGGCCAACCCCGAACAAGTACGCAGCCAGCTGGGTGACAGCGTCTGCCGCAACAGCGGTTTCCGCAACCTGATGTCCAAAGGCGCGGTCATGGTCTACCGCTTCACGGTCTACAAGACCAACCAGCCGATCATGGACCAGGCTTTCGACAATGCCAGCTGCGTGGCCGGCAACAAGAAGAAGTAACCCACTTCGATAGCTACGCCTTCTCATCTTCACGGGCGCACCAACGCCCTTCAGCGGCATCGGCGCGCATATCTGCCAGCAGCGCCTGCAGGTAGCGCGACTGGCATTCCAGCCCCGACAGCCTGCGCCGGCACTCGGCTTCCAGGCTCAGGTGATGCACCTGGGCCGCATTCTCCAGCTGCTGGTAAAGCTGCCGGTCCACTTCGATGATCAAGCGATGCATACCGCCACCTCCTGCATCGACACGTTTCGCTTTACCCAGTTAACCAAACCCACATCCCCCGTGGCCGCATGCCGACGGGCGGCTGTACCGAAGACCCTCGGCACAATTGAGCGCAAGGGTCTAGATTGAGGTCAGAGGTATTGGTGCAGAAGGAGACGTTGCATGCCTTACCAATCGAGTGAACTGCTGTTCAGCCACTTCCGCGACAACAACATCGACCTGAGCAACATCGACGCACAACTGCAACTGGTAGCACCGAACAGCCCCAACCTGCCGCTGTACCGCGACATGATGCTGACCATCCTGCGCATGGCCCATGACGACACCGACCGCTGGAGCGCCAAGATCACCCTGCAGGCCCTGCGCGAACTGGACCATTCGTTCCGCACCCTGGAACGCTACAAGGGACGGCGCAAGGTGACCGTGTTCGGCTCGGCGCGCACCCCGCTGGAACACCCGATGTACGCCCTGGCACGCGAACTGGGCGCAACCCTGGCACGCTCCGACCTGATGGTCATCACCGGTGCCGGCGGCGGCATCATGGCAGCTGCCCACGAAGGCGCCGGCAGCGACCACAGCCTGGGGTTCAACATCACCCTGCCCTTCGAACAACACGCCAACCCCACGGTGGATGGCACCGACAAGCTGCTGCCGTTCCATTTCTTCTTCATCCGCAAGCTGTTCTTCGTCAAGGAGGCCGATGCCCTGGTGCTGTGCCCGGGTGGTTTCGGCACTCTGGATGAAGCGCTGGAGGTGCTGACCCTGATACAGACCGGCAAGAGCCCGCTGGTACCGGTGGTGCTGCTGGATTCGCCAGGCGGCAGCTTCTGGCGCGATTGCCTGGACTTCATCAGCCGCCAACTTGAGGAAAACCGCTACATCCTGCCCAGCGACCTGAAACTGCTGCGCCTGGTGCACAGCGCTGATGAGGCAGTAGAAGAAATCAACCAGTTCTACAGCAACTACCACTCCAGCCGCTGGCTGAAGAGCCAGTTCGTGATCCGCATGCATCACCCGCTCAGCGAGGCGGCGCTGTATGACATCCAGGAAGGATTTGCCGACTTGCGCCTGAGTGGCAAGTATCACCAGCAACCTGATAGCAGCGCCGAGCACGAAGTGGGCAATTTCAGCCACCTGACCCGTTTGTCATTTGCCTTCAATGGTCGGGACCAGGGCAGGCTGCGCGAGCTGGTGGACTTCATCAACCTGCCGGAGAACTGGGCCAAGCCGCAACCCATGCATACCACACAGCGGGCCAGGGAGGCGTTGAAGGTCAGTTGATTCCGTGTCCAACGTCAGGGGCGCAATTCACCCTGTGGGAGCGGGTTCATCGAGGCGTCGAACCGCCGCGAAGAATCCAACGTGGTGCATGGCACCGGCTACGCCGGTGTTCGCGGGTAAACCCGCTCCCACAGAGTCCGTGCCTTCAGTAATCGTCAAGATCACGCCCATTGAGCAGGCGGCCGATCATGTCCATGGGGAAACCGCGGTAAGCCAGAAACCGGGTCTGCTGGGCACGGCTGCGCGGATCTTGCGGGCGCTGCCCGGCAAACTTGCGCAGCCATACGTCACGCATGCGCTCGCCCCAGTCCACCTCGCTCTCGCGTAGCGCCTGCTCGATATCAGCACGCGCCAAACCGCGCTGGCCTAGCTCTTCGCGAATACGCGCAGGGCCGTAGCCGGAGCTGGAACGATACCGGATGAAACTTTCCAGGTAGCGGGCTTCGCTAAGCAGCCCTTCTTCGGCGAGCCGGTCGAGTTCAGGCTCGATAAGCTCGTCCGAAGCGCCGCGCTGACGCAACTTGCGCGTCAGCTCGACGCGACCGTGCTCACGTCGCGCGAGCAGGTCCATGGCTGTCCGCCGAATGGCGACGGGGGTGTCGAGTACGGCGGACATGTTCGGCTATCTACCGCGCAATCAATAACCGGCGTCAGCGTCGGCCATATCATCGGCATCGGCTTCGGCAGCAGCAGCCTTACCAGCAGCCGCAACAGCCCCCGAGGTCAGCAGCTTCTCGCGAATCTGCTTCTCGATCTCGGCACCAATAGCCGGGTTTTCAGCCAGGTACTTGGCAGCGTTTGCCTTGCCTTGACCGATCTTGTTGCCCTGGTAGGCGTACCAGGCACCGGACTTCTCGACCAGGCCTTGGGAAACACCCAGGTCGATGATCTCGCCGTTACGGTAGATACCCTTGCCGTAAAGGATCTGGAACTCGGCCTGACGGAATGGCGGCGAAACCTTGTTCTTGACGATCTTGACGCGGGTTTCGCTACCGACCACCTCGTCGCCTTCCTTGACCGCGCCGGTACGGCGGATATCCAGACGCACCGAGGCGTAGAACTTCAGAGCGTTACCACCGGTGGTGGTTTCCGGGCTGCCGAACATCACGCCGATCTTCATACGGATCTGGTTGATGAAGATGACCAGGCAGTTGGCGTTCTTGATGTTACCGGTGATCTTACGTAGCGCCTGGGACATCAGGCGCGCCTGCAGGCCCACGTGCATGTCACCCATCTCGCCTTCGATCTCGGCCTTAGGTACCAGAGCAGCCACGGAGTCGACGATGATCACATCAACAGCGTTGGAACGCACCAGCATGTCGGTGATTTCCAAGGCCTGTTCGCCGGTGTCCGGCTGCGAAACCAGCAGGTCGTCGACGTTGACGCCCAGCTTGCCGGCGTACTCCGGGTCGAGGGCGTGTTCGGCGTCGACGAAGGCGCAGGTGGCGCCGTTTTTCTGGGCTTCGGCGATGACCGACAAGGTCAGCGTGGTCTTACCCGACGATTCCGGGCCGTAGATCTCGACGATACGGCCTTTTGGCAGGCCGCCGATGCCCAGGGCAATGTCCAGGCCCAGCGAGCCGGTGGAGATGGCAGGGATAGCCTGGCGCTCGTGGTCGCCCATGCGCATGACGGCGCCCTTGCCGAATTGGCGTTCGATCTGACCCAGGGCCGCAGCCAAGGCGCGCTTCTTGTTGTCGTCCATTGAAATCCTCACGTGTTCGACTTGGCCCTGACGGCCGGAATACCTGTATAAGTAGCCAGTATTATTCCACAGGCAAGCGCCCGCGCAAACCCCTGTCTTCGATTTACTCGGCACCAAGCTGTAACAAGCCGTCTAACGCGGCGATCACCGTCTGTCGGCGCACCGCCTCGCGGTCGCCGTCGAACTGGCGCCGCTCGCTGAACATGTGGTTGCCGTCGGCCCAGGCCAGCCACACGGTGCCCACCGGTTTGGCCGGCGAACCACCGTCCGGCCCGGCCACGCCGCTCACCGCCACGGCAAAGCGCGCGCCGCTGGCGGCCTGGGCACCACGGGCCATCGCTTCGACCACTTCCTGGCTGACCGCGCCAACCTGGCCGAACAATGCCGCGGGCACTCCCAGCTGACGGGTTTTCTGGGCGTTGGAATAGGTCACGTACCCAGCCTCGAACCAGGCCGAGCTGCCGGGCACACGGGTGATGGCCTCGGCGATGCCGCCACCGGTGCAGGATTCGGCGGTGGTCACCTGCGCGTTGAAGCGGCGCAGGTGTTCACCCAGGCGGGTGGCAAGCGTGGTGATCGGGTCCATGTCGGGCTCCTTGAGGGCTGCCCTCTACCCTAGCATTTCAGGGATGAGAAGTTCGCCATCGGATTTTTGGCGCTCGATCTCGCAAGCGGCAAACCTCTCAAGGCATGCACCTGAAGCCCACACCGATCAGAAATTCAGCCGAAGCACAGTCCGCCAGATGTTCTTCATCGGTGAACGACGATGCTTGGCCCAGTTGCGCTCCCACCACTCATCCTCGTTGCGCACCACCTGTTCCAGGTCGCTACCAGCCACTGCGGCGGCGTGCTGGCGGAACATCATGGGGAACACGCAGTGCTGGCGTAGCCGGTGCTTGACCACCACATCCACCGGGGTGCCATCGTAGGGCGTCTCTGCCAGGATCCGGCAGCCCTCGCGCGACAGTACATAAGCATGCAGCGCCACCACCCGCCCGCGGGCGATGAACGGGAACCAGGTCAGCCAGGTTCGCCCCATGGAATAGCCCAGGTGCAAGACCTCGAAGGGCCGTTTCTGCATGAAGCGGTTCACCCAGCGCACTTGCGAAGGCTTGAACTCATAGGCCTTGGCATCGTCTTCGAAGATCAGGATTCGATCGAGGCCATTGTCCAGCGCATGCCGGGCCAGTTGCTGATGGGACTCGTAGCAACCGCGCTTGGGGTCGCTGTTTTTCTCGACAACATGAAAGTGCACTTCGTTGTCGAGCTGTCGCCCAATGGTTTCGCTGAACAGCGTGCGCCGGTCAGCGCGGGTATCGAGGGAAATACAAAAAACCGCATCTACATCAAAACGAATTGTGCTCACTGCACTGATCAACCTGTTGCAATAATTTTTTACTGGGCCGCAGGCCACCGCAAACGCGTCAGGCAAGCCATCCCTGATAGGCGAAGGCAGGCAATTCTCCACGGAGGCACCATGATGTCAACCTGCATTCAGCGCATCCCTGTGCACTCGCCGGACTTGCGGGTACAGCCTGCCGGGTAGCCGTGTTAACCTATGCGGCTTGAAAATCCGGTGGGTCTCGGCGTCGCGCATGCAACACAGAACGCCCCAATTTGCCCCACAATATTGAGACCTACTTTCTAAGCCCTTGATGAATAAAGCAATTTCCGATTTCTCCGCACACACCCCGATGATGCAGCAGTACTGGAAGCTGAAGAACCAGCACCCGGACCAGCTGATGTTCTACCGCATGGGCGACTTCTACGAGATCTTCTACGAAGATGCGAAAAAAGCCGCAAAGCTGCTGGACATCACCCTGACCGCGCGCGGTCAGTCGGCCGGCCAGTCCATCCCCATGTGCGGGATTCCGTTCCATTCGCTGGAAGGCTACCTGGCCAAGCTGGTCAAGCTCGGCGAATCGGTGGTGATCTGCGAGCAGATTGGCGACCCCGCCACCAGCAAGGGCCCGGTGGAACGTCAGGTAGTGCGCATCATCACCCCGGGCACGGTCAGCGACGAGGCCCTGCTCGACGAGCGTCGCGACAACCTGATTGCCGCGCTGCTCGGTGACGAGCGTCTGTTCGGCCTGGCCGTACTGGACATCACCAGTGGCAACTTCAGCGTGCAGGAGATCAAGGGCTGGGAAAACCTGCTGGCCGAGCTCGAGCGCCTGAACCCGGTCGAGCTGCTGATCCCCGACGACTGGCCGCGCGACCTGCCTGCCGAGAAACGCCCGGGCGCCCGTCGCCGGGCGCCATGGGACTTCGACCGCGACTCAGCGCGCAAGGCCCTGTGCCAGCAGTTCGCGACCAAGGACCTCAAGGGCTTTGGCTGCGACAAGCTGACCCTCGCCATCGGCGCCGCCGGTTGCCTGCTGATCTACGCCAAGGAAACGCAGCGCACCGCCCTGCCGCACCTGCGCAGCCTGCGCCACGAACGCCTGGACGACACAGTCATCCTCGACGGCGCCAGCCGCCGCAACCTGGAGCTGGACATCAACCTGGCCGGCGGCCGTGACAACACCCTGCAGTCAGTGATCGACCGCTGCCAGACCGCCATGGCCAGCCGATTGCTGAGCCGCTGGTTGAACCGCCCGTTGCGCGACCTCAAGGTACTGCAGGCACGCCAGGACTCTATCCGTTGCCTGCTCGACAGCTACCGCTTCGAGAAGCTGCAGCCGCAGCTCAAGGAAATTGGCGATATCGAGCGGATTCTCGCCCGTATCGGCCTGCGCAACGCCCGCCCACGCGACCTGGCACGCCTGCGCGATGCCCTGGGCGCGCTGCCCGAGCTGCAGAACGCCATGGCCGAGCTGGAGGCGCCGCACCTGGCACGCCTGGCCGCCATTACCGGCACCTACCCTGAACTGGCCAGCCTGCTGGAGCGGGCGATCATCGACAACCCGCCGGCGGTGATCCGCGATGGAGGCGTGCTCAAGGCCGGCTATGACAACGAACTGGACGAGCTGCTGGCGATCAGCGAGAACGCCGGCCAGTTCCTGATCGACCTGGAAGCCCGGGAAAAGGCCCGCACCGGCCTGGCCAACCTCAAGGTCGGCTACAACCGGGTGCATGGCTACTTCATCGAGCTGCCGACCAAGCAGGCCGAGCAGGCCCCGGGCGACTACATCCGCCGCCAGACTCTGAAAGGCGCCGAGCGCTTCATCACTCCCGAGCTGAAGGCGTTCGAGGACAAGGCCCTGTCGGCCAAAAGCCGCGCCCTGGCCCGCGAAAAGATGCTCTACGACGCCCTGCTGGAAACCTTGATCAGCCACCTGGCACCGCTGCAGGACAGCGCCGCCGCCCTGGCCGAGCTGGACGTGCTCAGCAACCTGGCCGAACGTGCACTTAATCTGGACCTGAACTGCCCACGCTTCGTCGACGAGCCGTGCCTGCGCATCGAGCAGGGCCGCCACCCGGTGGTGGAACAGGTATTGACCACACCGTTCGTGGCCAACGACCTGGGCCTGGACAACAGCACACGCATGCTGATCATCACCGGCCCGAACATGGGCGGTAAGTCCACCTACATGCGCCAGACCGCCCTGATCGTGCTGCTGGCGCATATCGGTAGCTTCGTGCCGGCTGCCAGCTGCGAGCTGTCGCTGGTCGACCGCATCTTCACCCGCATCGGCTCCAGCGACGACCTGGCCGGCGGCCGCTCGACCTTCATGGTCGAGATGAGCGAAACCGCCAACATCCTGCACAACGCCACCGACCGCAGCCTGGTGCTGATGGACGAAGTGGGCCGTGGCACCAGTACCTTCGACGGCCTGTCGCTGGCCTGGGCCGCCGCCGAGCGCCTGGCCCAGCTGCGTGCCTACACGCTGTTCGCCACCCACTACTTCGAGCTCACCGTGCTGCCGGAAAGCGAGCCGCTGGTAGCCAACGTGCACCTGAACGCCACCGAGCACAACGAACGCATCGTGTTCCTGCACCACGTGCTGCCTGGCCCTGCCAGCCAGAGCTACGGCCTGGCCGTGGCGCAGCTGGCCGGCGTGCCGACGGCCGTCATCCAGCGTGCCCGTGAACACCTGGCAAGGCTGGAAACCACCAGCCTGCCGCATGAACAGCCCCCGGCCCATAAGGCCAAGGACGTGCCACAGGTCCCGCACCAGAGCGACCTGTTCGCCAGCCTGCCACACCCGGCCATCGAGAAGCTGGGCAAGCTGCAGCTGGACGACATGACCCCGCGTCAAGCTATCGAAATGCTATATCAACTAAAGAACCTGTTATAACGGCGCCCACTACAAGCTGGTAGAATCCGCCGCGGTTTGCTGGTGCTGCAGGTTATTAGCCTGGCCTGCAGCCACATGCCCGCAAACCGCGCGGCCCTGAGAGGAAGGGCCGCCGCCGTCGCCTGAGGAGAGAATTAGAAATGACCTTCGTCGTCACCGACAACTGCATCAAATGCAAATACACCGACTGCGTGGAAGTCTGCCCGGTGGACTGCTTCTACGAAGGCCCGAACTTCCTGGTCATCCACCCGGACGAGTGCATCGACTGCGCCCTGTGCGAGCCGGAATGCCCAGCGCAAGCCATCTTCTCGGAAGACGAAGTGCCTGCAGGCATGGAGAACTTCATCGAGCTGAACGCCGAACTGGCGGAAATCTGGCCGAACATCACCGAGCGTAAGGATGCCCTGCCGGACGCTGAAGAGTGGGATGGCAAGACTGGCAAGATTGCAGACCTGGAGCGCTGATAGCGTCCGGACACGAAAAAGGCCCCTTTGGGGCCTTTTTTGTTTTCTGCGGGCAAAAAAAGGGGCGGTTTGACCCGCCCACATTTTTTCCGTAGTCCCTGCTTGTCCCAAACATCATCCTGATGAAATCGCTTCTTGCGACGTCCCTGGCTTCCATCCTGAAAGCCTGTGCATGTCCCTGTGCACAGTTCGAATACTAGCGACTTGAGCCGGTCGGGCAACCGCGAAACCTCACAGAGTGTTGCAGGTGACACATTTCCTCACAGCCGAATAAACCAGGATTTTCAATGAGTTGGGAAAACGCAGGTGCTGGATACGACAATGATTTACTGAAGCGTACATAGAAGGCTTACAGAACAAGTAAGCAAAGGCTTACACGCGATGTTACTGGGGTAGCGCAGTACATAATGTTTTGGGGCTGCTTTGCAGCCCTTTCGCGACACAAGGCCGCTCCCACAGGATAGTGGCGCATTCGAGGGCGATGCAGTACCTGTGGGAGCGGCCTTGTGTCGCGAAAGGGGCGCAAAGCGCCCCCGGCAATTTTGAATGGGGCACCTCTGATCGAAACATACAAAAACGCCCCGAAATCATCGGGGCGCTTTGTGTTGCAGGCTTCCGCTACTGGAACAACGACTCACTGGACAGGCCGTTCTTCTCGAGGATCTCACGCAAACGCTTGAGCCCCTCGACCTGGATCTGCCGCACCCGCTCACGGGTCAGGCCGATCTCCAGGCCAACATCCTCCAGGGTGCTGCTTTCATGCCCGCGCAGGCCAAAGCGACGCACCACCACTTCACGCTGCTTGTCTGTCAACTCGCCCAGCCATTGGTCGATGCTCTGCGACAGGTCGTCATCCTGCAGCAGTTCGCACGGGTCGGTCGGGCGGTCGTCGGTCAAGGTATCGAGCAGGGTCTTGTCCGAGTCCGGGCCGAGCGACACATCCACCGAAGACACCCGCTCGTTCAGGCCCAGCATGCGCTTGACCTCGGCGACCGGCTTCTCCAGCAGCGTGGCGATTTCTTCTGGCGAGGGTTCGTGGTCCAGTTTCTGCGTCAGCTCGCGCGCAGCGCGCAGGTAGACGTTCAGTTCCTTGACCACGTGGATAGGCAGGCGAATGGTGCGGGTCTGGTTCATGATCGCCCGCTCGATGGTCTGGCGAATCCACCAGGTCGCGTAGGTCGAGAACCGGAAACCACGCTCCGGGTCGAACTTCTCGACCGCACGGATCAGCCCCAGGTTGCCCTCCTCGATCAGGTCGAGCAGCGAAAGGCCGCGATTGACGTAACGACGGGCAATTTTTACAACCAGGCGCAGGTTGCTTTCGATCATGCGCTTGCGGCCGGCAGGATCGCCCTTTTGCGACAGGCGCGCAAAGTGCACTTCCTCTTCCGGCGAAAGCAGAGGCGAGAATCCGATCTCGTTGAGATACAACTGGGTGGCATCGAGCGCCCGGCTGTAATCGATATACTTGTGTTGCTTGAGCGAAGAGCCTGACTTGGCCCTCGTCCGAACCGAAGATACAGCAGGTTCGTCTGACACCACATCCGTTTCCAAAACGATCCCCGTCTCCATCAGAAGCAGGTCATCGTCGATGTCAAACTCCGGCACTTCTTTACTGAGAGCCATTGTTATAGTCCTTTGCTGAGTTCGAACTCAGACTCGAGCGGCACCTGTCTCCCTGGCAGCGCTGGAGCCTGTCCCCTCTACATCACAGGAACAGGCCGGGTACAACGGTCAACGACGTGGCAGGAACTGGAGCGGATCGACGGGTTTGCCCTGGCGGCGAATCTCGAAATGCAGCTTCACCCGATCTGTGCCCGTGGACCCCATTTCAGCAATCGACTGCCCTGCCTTGACCTGCTGCCCCTCCCGAACCAACAGCCTGCGGTTATGGCCGTAGGCACTGACGTAGGTATCGCTGTGCTTGATGATGATCAGTTCGCCGTAGCCCCTCAAGCCACTCCCGGCGTACACCACCGTACCATCAGACGCAGCAAAAACAGGCTGTCCCAAATCACCGGCGATATCAATGCCTTTATTCAAACTACCGTTTGAAGCGAATTTTCCAATCAGCACACCGTTGGCAGGCCAGGTCCAGCCGCCTACCGCACGCTCCGCGGCAGGCACCGTAGCGACCACCGGGGCGCTGCTGGAGGCTGCCGGCGTGGCCGGTTTGCTGGTGCTGGCAGGGGGTGTGCCGGTGCTTCCCACAGGCCGCCGGATAACCGTGGTCTTACTCGACGACGATGGGCTGGATACCACCGTGGTGCTGCCGGTAGAGCCACTGCTGAAACGAATCGCTTGCCCCGGGCGAATGGTATAGGGCGTCGCGATGCCGTTGCGCGCAGCCAGTTCCTTGTAGTCCCAGCCATAACGGAAGGCGATGGAGAACAGCGTATCACCAGGTTTGACGATGTACTGCCCGGTAGTTACCGCCGGGCGCTTGGGCACGGTGTTATTGCGGTCGACCACCCGTGCACTGTTGCTGCTGGTGCTCGAGCAACCCACCAGTAGCGCGCCCATGGCCAGTGCAATCACCAGAAGCGTGAAACCCGAACCGTCCTTGCGCTGCCGAATGACTGTGTGACCCACCCGCGCTCCCCTCATGGTGCCGAAAACGATATGAAGACAAGAAATGCAATATTATTGCAATTATAACTAAGCCCGCCCGCATTGGCAGGGTTGGTGAAAGACTGCTGCAAAGCCATGGCACACGCTGTACGCTAGCGCTCCACCCCGCCAGATAGACAGGGCGCTGCTGCAAGAATTCGGTGCTGGCGTAAAAATATCGCGCGGCTCGAACCAGCAGTGTTCAGGCCAGCGGGCCGTTGAGCAGCGGTACGAAGCGCACTGCCCCCAGCACGCGGCGGGAGAATCCATGCTCCTCGCGCACGATCAGCATCAGCTGCTGGGTTTCGCCGGCGGACCCCACAGGGATCACCATACGACCACCGGGCGCCAGCTGATCGAGCAGTGCCTGCGGCACTTCCGGCGCCACAGCGGTGACGATGATGCCATTGTACGGCGCCAGCGCCGGCCAGCCTTCGCAACCGTCACCCCAGCGGAACACCACGTTGCGCAGGTTCAGTTCTACCAGGCGCTCCTTGGCCCGGTCCTGCAACACCTTGATGCGTTCTACCGAGAACACCCGCTCGACCAGCTGGGCCAGGATTGCCGTCTGGTAGCCAGAGCCGGTACCGATTTCCAGCACCTTGTCCAGCGGGCCGGCCTCGAGCAGCAGCTCGCTCATGTGGGCAACCATGAACGGTTGCGAGATGGTCTGGTTGTGACCGATCGGCAGCGCGGTATCTTCATAGGCGCGATGCGCCAGCGCCTCGTCGACGAACAGGTGGCGCGGGGTACGACGGATCACGTCGAGCACCTTGGTGTTCGAAACGCCCTCCTCGCACAGGCGCTGGATCAGCCGCTCCCGGGTACGCTGGGAGGTCATGCCGATGCCACGCCGCAGCATATCGTCCTCACGCATCAGAGCAGGCCCTCCAGCCAACCGTCGAGCTGCTCGAAGGCGTCACTGAAGGTGCGATCGAGCTGCAGTGGAGTGATCGATACATAGCCTTGCATCACTGCATGGAAGTCGGTACCCGGGCCACCGTCCTCGGCGTCCCCGGCCACAGCGATCCAGTAGCCTTCCTTGCCGCGCGGGTTGACCACCTTGGTCGGCGCCGCCGCCAGCGCCCGGTGACCGAGGCGAGTGAGCTGGATGCCACGAATGTGCTCCAGCGGCAGGTTGGGGATGTTGACGTTGAGCACGGTACGCGGCGGCAACACCAGGCGCGACTGCGCCTCGACCAGGCGGCGGGCGATATGGGCCGCGGTCGGCAGGTTGTCCGGCAGGCGCGACAACAGCGAAAACGCCAGGGAGGTACCGCCAAGGAAGCGACCTTCCAACGCGGCTGCGACCGTGCCCGAATAGAGCACATCGTCACCCAGGTTGGCACCGAGGTTGATCCCCGACACCACCATGTCCGGCGCCTGTGGCAACAGCCCATTGAGCCCCAGGTGCACACAGTCGGTCGGCGTGCCGTTGAGGCTGATGAAGCCATTGGCCAAGGTCTGCGGGTGCAGTGGCCGGTCCAGCGTCAGCGAACTGCTGGCGCCGCTCTTGTCTTGATCCGGGGCAATAACCACGCACTCGGCGTAATCCGCCAGCGCAGCGTGCAGCGCGGCGATGCCGGGTGCGGTAACACCGTCGTCGTTCGAAATCAGAATACGCATGAGCTGTCCGTCTGCCCCGCCGACACCAGATCCACGACTTCGCGCACCACCACGGTGGCGAAGCATCCGGCCGGAAGGACGAATTCCAGTTGCAGGATATCAGGCTCGGGATAATGCCACGTAAGACCGCCAATAGGGAGCCGCAGAATGCGTCGTTCGTGATCCATGCCCGCCAAGGCCAGCCACTGGCAAAGTGCCGGCTGCCGTGCGGCGATCGCATCCTCTTGTTGCGCGGTACCTCCGGTAGCTGGCGAATCGCCGGCCCCCCACAGCGGGCCGGTCGGATGCAGGTCAAGGATCGCCAGCCGAGGATCAGAACATTCCGACTCTCCAGCAGGAAAGAAGCTACGACTCGTGGTGAACGCCAACAGGTCGCCCACCTGCGCACGCGCCCAGCTGCCGTCGGCAACACGGGCTGCCAACACTTGGTTGAACAGGTAGCTGCGCCCGGCAGAAAGCAACCGCGAACGCACGTTGCGCTGTTCGGGCAGGGCCTTGCGTGCGGCCCAATCGAGGGCGTCATGAACGTTGCCACCACCGTGGCCGAAGCGCTGGGTGCCGAAATAATTCGGCACACCGTGCTGCTTGAGTTGTTCCAGGCGCGCATCCAAAGCCTTGTGATCGGCAGCCAGGGCCGTCAGGCGCAGCGTGAAACCGTTGGCCGAATGTGCGCCGCGCTGCAGCTTGCGCTGATGGCGCACCTGTTTGAGCACACGCAGGCTGGCATCCTCGGCACGCGACAGGTCCGGGTCGGCCTTGCCTGGCAGATGCAGGCTGAACCACTGGCGGGTCAAGGCCTGGCGGTCCTTGAGGCCGGCATAGCTGATCGTACGCACCGGCACACCGGCGGCACGCGCCAGGCGGCGGGCGGCCTCCTCGGTGTTCAGGTCACGCTTCTCGACCCACAGCCAAAGGTGCTCGCCCTGGCCCGACAGGGGGATGTCCAGTACTTCGTCGACCTGGAAATCTTCGGCCACCGCCTTGAGGACGGCGGTACCCAGTGGTTCGCCCGATGCGCGCGGGCCCAGCAGTTCCAGTTCGGTCATGCTGGCAGCAGCAGGGCTACCGAATGCACGGCGATGCCCTCCTCGCGGCCGGTGAAGCCGAGCTTCTCGGTGGTGGTAGCCTTGACGTTGACCTGGTCGAGTTCGACCTGCAGGTCTTCGGCGATCAGCTTGCGCATGGTCTCGATGTGCGGGGCCATCTTCGGCGCCTGGGCGACAATGGTGGCGTCGATGTTGCCGACCTTCCAGCCCTTGGCCTGCACGATGCCGACCACATGGCGCAGCAGAACGCGGCTGTCGGCGCCCTTGAACTGCGGATCGGTGTCGGGGAAGTGTTTGCCGATGTCACCCAGCGCAGCCGCGCCAAGCAAGGCATCGCTCAGGGCGTGCAGCAGCACGTCGCCATCGGAATGGGCCAGGAGGCCGTATTTGTGGGGGATACGCACCCCGCCCAGGGTAATGAAATCACCGTCGCAGAAACGGTGCACATCGTAGCCGTGGCCAATACGCATAGAAAAACGCCCTGAATGAGTCAGGGCGTGATTCTACCTGCTTTAGCCGGTATTGGGGCCGTCGTTGTAGGAGCAGCCTTGTGCTGCGAATGGGCCGCAAAGCGGCCCCGGCAATATCGGCGATAGCGTCAGACCCAGGTCTGCTTCGCAGCCCATTCGCAGCACAAGGCTGCTCCTGCAGGCGATCAAGCAAACACCAGCTACGCCTTAGACCCGCCCCAGCGCCACCGCATGATGACGCAGGTGCTCCTCGATGAAGCTGGCGATGAAGTAGTAGCTGTGGTCGTAGCCAGGCTGCAGGCGCAGAGTCAGTTCATGCCCGCCTTTGCGTGCCGCCTGCTCCAGCGCTTCAGGCTTGAGCTGCTTCTCGAGGAAGTCGTCGCGGTCGCCCTGGTCCACCAGCAACGGCGGGCATTCGCCGGCCGGGGTCTCGGCAAGCAGCACGCTGGCATCCCACTCACGCCAGCGCGCACGGTCTTCACCCAGATAGCGGCTGAAGGCTTTCTCGCCCCACGGGCAATCCATCGGGTTGCTGATTGGCGAGAACGCCGACACCGAACGGTAGCGCCCCGGGTTGCGCAAGGCGCACACCAGCGCACCATGCCCCCCCATGGAGTGGCCACTGATGCTGCGCTCACCCGAGGCCGGGAAGTGCGCCTCGATCAACGCAGGCAACTCCTCCACCACATAGTCGTGCATGCGGTAGTGCTGGGCCCACGGCTGCTGAGTGGCATTGAGGTAGAAGCCGGCACCCAGGCCGAAGTCCCAGGCACCGTCCGGGTCGCCCGGCACCTGCTCGCCACGCGGGCTGGTGTCGGGGGCGACAATGATCAACCCAAGCTCCGCGGCCAGGCGCTGGGCGCCGGCCTTCTGCATGAAGTTCTCGTCGGTGCAGGTGAGGCCGCTGAGCCAGTACAGCACCGGCAGCTTCTCGCCCTGTTCGGCCTGCGGTGGCAGGTAGACGGCGAACACCATGTCGCAACCCAGCACCTTGGAGTGATGCCGGTAACGCTTGTGCCAGCCGCCGAAGCTCTTCTGGCAGGAGATGTTATCCAGGCTCATGGCAAACCTCAGAAGTGGATCACGCTGCGGATGCTCTTGCCTTCGTGCATCAGGTCGAAAGCCTTGTTGATGTCTTCCAGCCCCATGGTGTGGGTGATGAAGGTATCCAGCGGGATCTCGCCCTTCTCGGACATTTCCACGTAGCTTGGCAGCTCGCTGCGACCACGCACGCCGCCGAATGCCGAACCACGCCATACGCGGCCGGTGACCAGTTGGAACGGACGAGTGGCGATTTCCTGGCCTGCGCCGGCCACGCCGATGATCACCGACTCGCCCCAGCCCTTGTGGCAGCATTCCAGCGCAGCACGCATCAGTTGCACGTTGCCGATACACTCGAAGGAGAAGTCCACGCCGCCGTCGGTGAGGTCGACGATCACTTCCTGGATCGGGCGGTCGTAGTCTTTCGGGTTGATGCAGTCGGTGGCACCCAGCTGGCGGGCGATTTCGAACTTGGCCGGGTTGATGTCGATGGCAATGATGCGCGACGCCTTGGCCTTGACCGCACCGATCACTGCCGACAGGCCGATGCCGCCCAGGCCGAAGATGGCCACGGTGTCACCCGGCTTGACCTTGGCGGTGTTGAGCACCGCGCCAATACCGGTGGTGACGCCACAACCCAGCAGGCAGACCTTTTCCAGCGGCGCTTCTTTCTGGATCTTGGCCACGGAGATTTCCGGCAGCACGGTGTACTCGGAGAAGGTCGAGGTACCCATGTAGTGGAACAGCTGCTGGCCCTTGTAGGAGAAGCGCGTGGTGCCGTCCGGCATCAGGCCCTTGCCCTGGGTGGCGCGGATGGCCTGGCACAGGTTGGTCTTGCCCGAGAGGCAGAACTTGCACTTGCCGCATTCCGGGGTGTACAGCGGAATGACGTGGTCACCAACGGCGACCGAGGTAACGCCCTCGCCTACCGCTTCGACGATCGCGCCACCTTCGTGGCCGAGGATCGACGGGAAGATACCCTCCGGGTCGGCGCCGGACAGGGTGTAGGCATCGGTGTGGCAGACACCGCTGGCGACCACGCGCAGCAGCACTTCACCGGCCTTGGGCATGGCCACGTCGACTTCGACGATTTCCAGGGGTTTCTTGGCTTCGAAGGCTACCGCAGCACGGGACTTGATCATCAAAGGTCTCCAGACAGAGGGTCGATTCAGTCTGGCAGTGTAATTCACCGCCTTTTGATGAATAATCCGGACAAAGACAAAACATTATTGCCATACAGGGATAATCCATGAGCAGCCGCTGGGAAGGTATCGACGAATTCGTCGCGGTGGCCGAGTCGGGCCAGTTCACCGCGGCCGCCGAGCGCCTGGGGGTTTCCTCATCGCACATCAGCCGGCAGATCGCCCGGCTGGAGGAACGACTGCAAACGCGCCTGCTGTACCGCAGTACCCGCCGGGTGACCCTGAGCGAGGCCGGGCAGACATTCCTGCAGCACTGCCAGCGCCTGCAGGATGGCCGCGAGGAAGCCCTGCGCGCCATGGGCGACCTGGCCAGCGAGCCCAAGGGGTTGCTGCGCATGACCTGCGCGGTGGCCTATGGTGAGCGCTTCATCGTGCCGCTGGTGACGCGGTTCATGGCGCTGTACCCGCAGCTGCGGGTGGATGTGGAACTGAGCAACCACACCCTTGACCTGTTGCATGAAGGCATGGACCTGGCCATTCGCCTGGGCCGGCTGGCCGACTCGCGACTGGTGGCAACCCGCCTGGCGCCCCGGCGCATGTACCTGTGCGCCTCGCCGGCCTACCTGGAACGATATGGTCGGCCACACAGCCTGTCGGAACTGGCGCGGCACAATTGCCTGGTGGGCAGTTCGGACTTGTGGGCGCTGCAGCAGGACGGCCGCGAGATCAGCCAGCGCGTCCAGGGCAACTGGCGCTGCAACAGCGGGCAGGCGGTGCTTGACGCGGCGCTTCTGGGAATGGGGTTGTGCCAACTGCCGGATTACTATGTGCTGGAGCACCTGAACAGTGGCGCGCTGGTGTCGTTGCTGGAGGCGCACCAGCCGCCGAACACGGCGGTGTGGGCGCTGTATCCGCAGCAGCGGCACCTGTCGCCGAAGGTGCGGCGGTTGGTGGATTACCTGAAGGAAGGATTGGCGGGGTTGCCGGAGTATCGCTTGAACTGAAACCTTGTGCTGGCTGCTCTGGCCTCTTCGCGGGTAAACCCGCTCCCACAGGTACAGCGCCAGCCTGAAGGGATGTGCGATACCTGTGGGAGGGGGGTTACCCGCGAAAAGGCCGGCACAGGAACAAGAAATTCAGCGGCGCCCTGCCCAACGCTGGCGCAACCACTCCAGGTCTTCCGGCCGGGTCACCTTGATGTTGTCGCTGCGCCCTTCGACCAGCCGCGGTGCCTGGCCGGACCACTCGATTGCGGACGACTCGTCGGTTACCAGCACATCCGACACCAGGCACTCCGCCAGCGCCCGATGCAATGCCCCCAGGCGGAACATCTGCGGCGTATAGGCCTGCCAGATGGTGCTACGGTCGACAGTAGCACCCACCCGGCCATCGGCATCGGCCCGCTTGAGGGTATCGCGCGCCGGTACCGCCAGCAGGCCGCCCACCGGGTCATCCGCCAGGTCCGACAACAGCTTGTCCAGATCGCTGCGCGCCAGGTTCGGGCGCGCGGCATCATGCACCAGCACCCAGTCGCTGTCCGCCGCCCCATGGGCATGCAGCATCAGCAAGGCATTGAGTACCGAGTCGGCACGCTCGCGTCCGCCCGCCGCGCGTTGGATGCGCGGGTCACTGGCGCAGCACAGGCCAGGCCAGTACGGGTCATCTTCGGCAATGCTGACCACCACGCCCTTGAGCATCGGGTGGCCAAGAAAACAGTCGAGGCTGTGCTCGAGAATGGTCTGCCCGGCCAGCTCCAGGTACTGCTTGGGGCGGTCGGCAGCCATGCGGGCACCTATGCCCGCAGCAGGAATCACGGCCCAGAAGGCCGGTAAGGTTTCGATCATTTCTGTGGCAACTGGAAGAGGGTTTCGCCCTCTTTGACCATCCCCAATTCGTGGCGAGCCCGCTCTTCAACGGTCTCCATGCCTTTTTTCAGCTCCAGCACTTCGGCATCGAGCACGCGGTTGCGCTCGAGCAAGCGCTCGTTTTCGGCATGCTGCTCGGCAATCTGCTGCTTCAGCTCGGTCACTTGCGCCAGGCTGCCATTACCCACCCAAAGGCGGTACTGCAGGCCACCCAGCAGCAGGAGCAGGACGAGGAACAACCAATAGGGACTGCGCATCACGTTATCCAGGTTAAAAAGGCTGCCGGGTATTATTTACTTCGGGGCCTCGAATAGCACGAAGCCTGGCCGAGGCCAGGCTTCGTCGACAGAAACCCGTTGGAATGTAGGAAAGAACAGTACGAACGTTCCTACAACTCCGGCTGCTGTCTTTTTACCATCTCTTGCTTAGCCGCGAAACTCGGCACGACCGCGGTAAACCGCTTTGGCACCCAGCTGCTCTTCGATGCGCAGCAGCTGGTTGTACTTGGAAACGCGGTCGGAACGGCACAGCGAACCAGTCTTGATCTGGCCAGCAGCGGTACCCACGGCCAGGTCGGCAATGGTCGAGTCTTCGGTTTCACCGGAACGGTGCGAAATCACCGCAGTGTAGCCAGCAGCCTTGGCCATCTGGATGGCTTCCAGGGTTTCGGTCAGCGAGCCGATCTGGTTGAACTTGATCAGGATCGAGTTACCGATGCCCTTCTCGATGCCTTCCTTGAGGATCTTGGTATTGGTCACGAACAGGTCGTCACCTACCAGTTGCACCTTGGCGCCAATCTTGTCGGTGAGGATTTTCCAGCCTGCCCAGTCGGACTCGTCCAGGCCGTCTTCGATCGAGATGATCGGGAAGCGCTCGGTCAGGCCTTTGAGGTACTCGGCAAAGCCTTCGGCGTCGAACGACTTGCCTTCGCCGGACAGGTTGTACTTGCCGTCTTCGTAGAACTCGGAAGCCGCGCAGTCCAGCGCCAGGGTCACGTCGGTGCCCAGCTTGTAGCCGGCTTTCTCGACGGCTTCGGCGATGGCGCCCAGGGCGTCTTCGTTGGAAGCCAGGTTAGGGGCGAAACCACCTTCGTCACCAACGGCAGTGTTCAGGCCACGGGCCTTCAGCACGGCTTTGAGGTGGTGGAAGATCTCGGTACCCATGCGCAGGCCGTCGGAGAAGGTCTTGGCGCCAACCGGCTGAACCATGAACTCCTGAATGTCGACGTTGTTGTCGGCGTGCTCGCCACCGTTGATGATGTTCATCATCGGTACCGGCATCGAGTACTGACCCGGGGTGCCGTTCAGGTTGGCGATGTGCGCGTACAGCGGCAGGTCCTGGTCCTGGGCAGCGGCCTTGGCGGCAGCCAGGGAAACAGCCAGGATGGCGTTGGCGCCCAGCTTGGCCTTGTTTTCGGTACCGTCCAGTTCGATCATGGCGCGGTCCAGGGCCTTCTGGTCGGCAGGGTCCTTGCCCAGCAGCAGGTCACGGATCGGACCGTTGATGTTGGCGACGGCCTTCAGCACGCCCTTGCCCAGGTAACGGCTCTTGTCGCCATCACGCAGCTCCAGCGCTTCGCGCGAGCCAGTGGAAGCACCGGACGGCGCGCAGGCGCTGCCGATGATGCCGTTGTCGAGCAGTACATCGGCTTCCACGGTGGGGTTGCCACGCGAATCGAGAACTTCACGACCTTTGATGTCGACGATTTTTGCCATTGTTGTAAGCACTCCAGAATTGACGAAAACAACTTAGCTTAGGAAATTCTTGCCGTTCACCGGGCAGACTTGCAGTGGGCAGGCCGGGTGAAGGGAACCCCTGACCGACTGGTCAGGGGTGGATCGGACGGTACTTTACCCGAGAATCGAGCTTTACGCGGTTTCTACCGTCGGAAAACTTTTCACCAGGTCGTCCAGTTGCTTGAGCTGGGCCAGGAACGGCTCCAGTTTGTCCAGGCGCAGGGCACATGGGCCATCGCACTTGGCGTTGTCCGGATCGGGGTGGGCTTCCAGGAACAGCCCGGCCAGGCCTTGGCTCATGCCGGCCTTGGCCAGGTCGGTGACCTGGGCGCGGCGACCACCGGCGGAATCGGCGCGACCACCCGGCATCTGCAGGGCGTGGGTCACGTCGAAGAACACCGGGTACTCGAACTGCTTCATGATGCCGAAGCCGAGCATGTCCACCACCAGGTTGTTGTAGCCGAAGCTCGAACCACGTTCGCAGAGGATCAACTGGTCATTACCGGCCTCTTCGCACTTGGTCAGGATGTGTTTCATTTCCTGGGGTGCGAGGAACTGCGCCTTCTTGATGTTGATCACTGCGCCGGTCTTGGCCATGGCCACCACCAGGTCGGTCTGCCGAGACAGGAAGGCCGGCAGCTGGATGATGTCGCATACCTTGGCTACAGGCTCGGCCTGATAAGGCTCGTGCACGTCGGTGATGACCGGCACGTTGAAGGTGCGCTTGATCTCCTCGAAGATCTTCAGCCCCTCTTCCATGCCCGGGCCACGGTACGAGGTTACCGACGAACGGTTGGCCTTGTCGAAGCTGGCCTTGAACACGTAAGGGATACCGAGCTTCTCGGTCACCCGCACGTACTCCTCGCAGACCTTCATTGCCAGGTCACGGGACTCCAGGACGTTCATGCCGCCGAACAGGACGAACGGCTTGTCGTTGGCGATCTCGATGTTACCGACGCGAATGATCTTCTGGGTCATTGATCAGGCCTTGTTCTTCTGAGCCAGGGCTGCCTTGACGAAGCCGCTGAACAGCGGGTGGCCGTCACGCGGAGTCGAAGTGAATTCCGGGTGGAACTGGCAGGCGACGAACCATGGGTGGTCCTTGGACTCGACCACTTCCACCAGCGCACCGTCTTCGGAACGGCCGGAAACCACCAGGCCGGCATCGACCAGTTGCGGCAGCAGGTTGTTGTTCACTTCGTAGCGGTGACGGTGACGCTCGGTGATCACGTCCTTGCCGTAGCAGTCGTGCACCTTGGAACCGGCGGCCAGCTGGCAGTCCTGTGCACCCAGGCGCATGGTGCCACCCAGGTCGGAGGCTTCGCTGCGGGTTTCGACGGCACCGGTGGCATCGGCCCACTCGGTGATCAGGCCGACTACCGGGTGGCCGCTGTTGCGGTCGAACTCGGTGGAGTTGGCGTCTTTCCAGCCCATCACGTTACGGGCGAATTCGATCACGGCCACCTGCATGCCCAGGCAGATACCCAGGTACGGCACCTTGTTCTCACGGGCGTATTGCACCGCGGTGATCTTGCCTTCCACGCCGCGCAGGCCGAAACCGCCCGGCACCAGGATGGCATCGGCGCCTTCGAGCAGGCTGGTGCCCTGGTTCTCGATGTCTTCCGAGTCGATGTAGCGCAGGTTGACCTTGGTGCGGTTGGTGATGCCGGCGTGGCTCATCGCTTCGATCAGCGACTTGTACGCATCCAGCAGTTCCATGTACTTGCCGACCATGGCGATGGTCACTTCGTGCTCAGGGTTGAGCTTGGCATCGACCACCTTGTCCCACTCGGACAGGTCGGCGCCATTGCACTGCAGGCCGAAGCGCTCGACGACGAAGTCGTCCAGGCCCTGTGCGTGCAGCACGCCCGGGATCTTGTAGATGGTGTCGACGTCTTCCAGCGAAATCACCGCGCGCTCTTCAACGTTGGTGAACAACGCGATCTTGCGACGCGACGAGGCATCGACCGGGTGGTCGGAGCGGCAGATCAGCACGTCAGGCTGCAGGCCGATGGAGCGCAGCTCCTTCACCGAGTGCTGGGTCGGCTTGGTCTTGGTCTCGCCAGCGGTGGCGATGTACGGGACCAGGGTCAGGTGCATCAGCATGGCGCGCTTGGAGCCCACTTCGACGCGCAGCTGGCGGATGGCCTCGAGGAACGGCTGCGACTCGATGTCACCCACGGTACCGCCGATTTCCACCAGGGCCACGTCGGCATCGCCGGCACCCTTGATGATGCGACGCTTGATTTCGTCGGTGATGTGCGGGATGACCTGGATGGTCGCGCCCAGGTAATCACCACGACGCTCCTTGCGCAGTACGTGCTCGTAGATGCGGCCGGTGGTGAAGTTGTTGTTCTGGGTCATGGTGGTGCGGATGAACCGCTCGTAATGGCCCAGGTCGAGGTCGGTCTCGGCGCCATCGTGGGTGACGAACACTTCACCGTGCTGGAACGGGCTCATGGTACCCGGATCGACGTTGATGTACGGATCCAGCTTGAGCATGGTGACCTTCAGGCCCCGCGCTTCCAGGATGGCCGCCAGGGAAGCCGAGGCAATGCCTTTCCCCAATGAAGAAACAACACCGCCCGTGACGAATATGTAGCGCGTCATGAAAAACCCTAGAAGTCTGCGTTAAGGCGGCCAGCGCCGCCGGAGAAAGCGAAGGAAGGCCGAAGCCCCCGATCACCTGCGTCAATCACAGTGCATCTCGAAAAACTGCCGCGTCTGTACAGACCAGGGATATCCCGGCATGGAGCTCGCTCGTCATTTTAAGAATCAGCCCAGCAAAAAACTGCTTGGTAATCGGCAACTCCTGTGTTTTCGCGGAACCCACAGAAGCTGTATCAAGAAGGGAGGGTAGTCTACCCGAATGTACCCTTCAGCTCAAACCTTGCGCGTTCGTCGGCAATTGCCAATACAGCTGGCAATCCGCCTGCACCAGCCCGGGCAGGTTGGCCACCGCCAGCAGCCGCTCGCCCTGGTACAGCAATGGCAGGCGCGGGCGCAGGAAGAGCGGCACCTGCAACTCGTTGAGCAAGCGCTTCAGGTCGCGTCGGCCACGGCCGGGGACATCCAGCACTTCACCGCCCTGGCGGTAGGCAATGCGCAAGCCGTGCAGCGGCGCTGCGCCAGCAAGACGCACCCTGCCGTTACCCGGCAACGGCAAAGACTCGGCGGGATCGGCCCAGGCCAGTTCGCCGACGGGCAGTTGCAGCCAGTCACCGCTCAACCACCAGATGCGCCCATGACCGCGCAGCAGCTGCCCATCGGCAAGGCGCCAGACGGGCTGGGCATCGGCGGCGGCATCGCACAGGTCCGCCCAGCCGGCCCAGTGCCGGGTGTCAGGCAGGCGGGTACGGCGGCTCAGCCAGTATTGCAGGGCATTGCGCTGACGGGCCGGCGACAGCGCCAGCAGGGTGGCCAGGTCGAGGGAGTCCAGCCCCGGCCAGGCCACCGGCGCGCCCTCCCCGGCGAGCGCCAGGTCGTCCTGCGCCAGTTCGTCCAGCAGGCCCAGGGCTTCGCCCAGGTGCTCGGCGGCGCGGGCCAGGTTCTGGCTGGCTTGTGGCCAACGTTGCCGAAGTAGCGGAAACACTTCGCTGCGCAGGTAGTTGCGGGCAAATTGTGTGTCAGCGTTCGATGGATCATCGATCCAGTCCAGCCCATTGGCCTCGGCGTGGTCCTGCAGCTGCTGACGGGAACAGCCCAGCAATGGCCTGACCAGGCTGCCCTGCCCTAGTGCGCGCTGCCCCGGCATTGCAGCCAGGCCACGCAGGCCTGCGCCGCGCAGCAGGCGGAACAGCAGGGTTTCGGCCTGGTCTTCGCGGTGCTGGCCGGTGAACAGGATGTCACCCGGGCCGAGGGCTTGCCTGAAGGCAGCATAGCGGGCGTCGCGGGCGGCCTGTTCGAGGCTGGCGCCGGGGGTGACCTGGACGTGGATGACCTGGAGTTCGATGCCGAGATTGTCGCAGACGGTTTGGCAGTGGGCGGGCCAGGCATCGGCGGCGGTTTGCAGGCCGTGATGGATGTGGATGGCGCGCAGTGGAGGTGATGCGTGATTGCGGGCGTAGTCAGCCAGCAGGTGCAGGAGGACGGTGGAATCGAGGCCGCCGGAGAAGGCGATGTACCAGGCGGGGGCGTTGAGCCAAGGTGTGAGGTTGATCATCGAACCCGCACTCAATTCGAGTATGCAGTCGCGGG
>NZ_JBNRIJ010000038.1:33335-44097 GCF_053557675.1 Pseudomonas sp. XP1
GCGCACACCGGCGAAGCCGGTGCCATTCATCTCGCTATCAGAGACCGTAGCTCATCAAGCGATCGTAACGGCGGGCCAGCAGCGCGTCATGGTCGAGCTTGCCGAGCATGTCCAACTGCTGCACCAGGTCGGCACGGATGCTTTCCGACATCTTCGCCGGGTCACGGTGAGCGCCGCCCAGCGGCTCCTGGATGACCTTGTCGACGATGTTCAGGCTCTTCAGGCGCTCGGCAGTGATGCCCATGGCTTCGGCTGCATCAGCTGCCTTGTCGGCAGTCTTCCACAGGATCGAGGCGCAGCCTTCCGGCGAAATCACCGAGTAGGTGGAGTACTGCAGCATGTTCAACTGGTCACACACGCCGATGGCCAGCGCACCGCCCGAACCACCCTCGCCGATCACGGTGGCGATGA
Organism: Pseudomonas sp. XP1; assembly: GCF_053557675.1. Lineage (NCBI taxonomy): Bacteria > Pseudomonadati > Pseudomonadota > Gammaproteobacteria > Pseudomonadales > Pseudomonadaceae > Pseudomonas > Pseudomonas sp. XP1. The sequence goes on from NZ_JBNRIJ010000038.1 coordinate 33,747, forward strand.
TCGGGGTTTTCAGGCGCGCCATCACGCGCAGGTTCCAGGCGATGGCCTCGCTCTGGTTGCGCTCTTCGGCGTCGATGCCTGGGTAGGCACCAGGGGTGTCGATGAAGGTCAGGATCGGCATCTTGAAGCGCTCGGCCATTTCCATCAGGCGGCAGGCCTTGCGGTAGCCCTCAGGGCGCGGCATGCCGAAGTTGCGGCGTACCTTCTCACGCACTTCACGGCCCTTCTGGTGGCCGATGACCATGACCGGCTTGCCGTCCAGGCGCGCGGTACCACCGACGATGGCAGCGTCGTCGGCGAAGTGGCGGTCGCCGTGCAGCTCTTCGAACTCGGTGAAGATGTGCTCCAGGTAGTCCAGGGTGTAAGGACGACGCGGATGACGGGCCAGGCGGGCGATCTGCCAGCTGGTCAGGTTGCCGAAGATGCTTTCGGTCAGGGTGTTGCTCTTGTCTTGCAGACGGGCAATTTCATCGCTGATGTTCAGCGAGTTGTCGTTGCCTACCAGGCGCAGGCCTTCGATCTTGGCTTGCAGGTCGGCAATCGGCTGTTCGAAATCGAGAAAATTCGGGTTCATAGTCATCCGTCTAGGGTCTACGGCCAGGCGGCCGGCCGGTTGATCCGTTTGGCGCCCTACCTTAAGGGATCAGGCGCATTCAGGTCGAGATTAAATTTTTGTCGGTTCAACGATATTGCAGGAAGACGTTCTCACGCCCGAACTGGTCACGCAGCGCCTGAATCAGCCCATCGGCCGGGTCGATAGCCCACTGTTCGCCAAACTGCAGCATGGCCTTGGCGTCGCTGCCGGTGTACTCGAGGGTGATCGGGCAAGCGCCGCGATGGCGGGTGATCAGCTCGCCCAGCCACTTCAGCCGGTCGCCCTTGAGCGCTTCGTGTGCCACCTTCAGGCGCAGGCTCTCGGCCAGCTTGGTGCGCGCATCCTCCATGGTCATCACCTGCTTCACCCGCAGGCGCAGGCCACCGGAGAAGTCGTCGTTACTGACCTCGCCTTCGACCACCACCATGGCATCGGTCTGCAGCAAGGACTGTGCCGCCATGAAGGCGTCGGCAAACAGCGATGCCTCGATGCGGCCGGAGCGGTCATCCAGGGTGACGAAGCCCATCTTGTCACCCTTCTTGTTCTTCATCACCCGCAGGGCAATGATCATGCCGGCAATGGTCTGGGTATCGCGTGACGGCTTGAGGTCGATGATGCGCTGGCGAGCGAAGCGGCGGATCTCGGTCTCGTACTCGTCGATCGGATGGCCGGTGAGGTACAGGCCAAGAGTGTCCTTCTCGCCCTTCAGGCGTTCCTTGAGGGTCAGTTCGCGCACCTTGCGGTGGTTGGCGTAGACGTCGGCATCCGCCGCTTCGAACATGCCGCCGAACAGGTCGACATGGCCACTGTCAGCGGTGTGGGCGGCTTGCTCGGCAGCCTTGATGGCTTCGCCCAGCGCCGAAAGCAAGGTTGCACGATTGATGTCGATGTTGGCGTGGTAGGCCTTGATCTCGTCATGGAAGTGCGGGCCCAGGCGGTCCAGCGCACCGCTGCGGATCAATGCGTCGAGGGTACGCTTGTTGACCCGCTTGAGGTCGATGCGCTCACAGAAGTCGAACAGGTCCTTGAACGGGCCACCCTGGGCGCGGGCCTCGACGATCGCCTCCACCGGTCCTTCACCGACACCCTTGATGGCGCCCAGGCCGTAGACGATGCGCCCGTCATTGTTGACGGTGAACTTGAAGTCCGAGAAGTTCACGTCCGGCGCGTCGAGGCGCAGCTTCATGCTGCGCACTTCCTCGACCAGCACCACCACCTTGTCGGTGTTGTGCATGTCCGCCGACAACACCGCAGCCATGAACGGCGCCGGGTAGTGGGTTTTCAGCCAGGCGGTCTGGTACGACACCAGGCCATAGGCGGCGGAGTGGGATTTGTTGAAGCCATAGCCGGCGAACTTTTCCACCAGGTCGAAGATGTTGCCGGCCAGGTCTGCATCGATATTGTTGTTGGCACAACCTTCGATGAAACCACCGCGCTGCTTGGCCATCTCCTCGGGCTTTTTCTTACCCATCGCACGGCGCAGCATGTCGGCGCCGCCGAGGGTATACCCAGCCATCACCTGGGCGATCTGCATCACCTGTTCCTGATACAGGATGATGCCGTAGGTCGGTGCCAGCACCGGCTTCAGGCCTTCGTACTGGTAGTCCGGATGGGGGTAGGCCAGCTCGGCGCGGCCGTGCTTGCGGTTGATGAAGTCGTCCACCATGCCCGATTGCAGCGGGCCTGGGCGGAACAGCGCCACCAGTGCGATGAGGTCTTCCAGGCAGTCGGGCTTGAGCTTCTTGATCAGCTCCTTCATGCCCCGCGATTCAAGCTGGAACACCGCCGTGGTTTCGGCCTTCTGCAACAGCTCGTAGGTCTTGCGGTCGTCCAGCGGGATGAAGTCGATGTTGACGTCGGGCAGGTTCTTCTTGGCCTGCTCGCGGTTGATGATCTCCATCGCCCACTTGATGATGGTCAGGGTCCGCAGACCAAGGAAGTCGAACTTCACCAGGCCGGCCGCCTCGACGTCATCCTTGTCGAACTGGGTTACCAGGCCGCCGCCCTCTTCGTCACAGGCGATCGGCGAGAAGTCGGTGAGCTTGGTCGGGGCAATGACCACACCACCGGCGTGCTTGCCGGTACCGCGGGTCACGCCCTCGAGCTTCAGCGCCATGTCCCAGATCTCGCGGGCGTCTTCGTCGCCCTTGAGGAAGTCGCGCAGGATCTCTTCCTGCTCGTAGGCCTTCTCCAGGGTCATGCCCACTTCGAAGGGGATCATCTTCGACAGGCGATCGGCCAGGCCGTAGGACTTGCCCTGCACCCGCGCTACATCTCGAACTACCGCCTTCGCCGCCATGGTACCGAAGGTGATGATCTGGCTGACCGCGTTGCGGCCATAGGCTTCGGCCACGTAGTCGATCACCCGGTCACGGCCATCCATGCAGAAGTCGACGTCGAAGTCGGGCATGGAAATACGTTCAGGGTTGAGGAAGCGCTCGAACAGCAGGTCGTAGGCCAGCGGGTCGAGGTCGGTGATCTTCAGCACGTAGGCCACCAGCGAGCCGGCACCCGACCCCCGGCCCGGGCCCACCGGCACGCCGTTGTTCTTGGCCCACTTGATGAAGTCCATCACGATCAGGAAGTAACCGGGGAAGCCCATCTGGATGATGATGTCCAGTTCGAACTTCAGGCGGTCCAGATAGACCTGGCGCTTCTCTTCGTAATTGGGCGTGGTCTCTTTCGGCCACAGCACCGCCAGGCGCTCTTCCAGGCCTTCGTGGGACACATGCCGCAGGTAGTCATCGATGCCCATGCCGTTGGGCGTGGGGAAGTCGGGCAGGAAGTACTTGCCCAACTGCACCTGGATATTGCAGCGTTTGGCAATCTCGACAGTGTTGGCGATGGCGTCGGGAAGGTCGCTGAACAGCTCGGCCATTTCCTCGGCCGACTTCAGGTACTGCTGGTCGCTGTACATCCTTGGCCGGCGCGGGTCGTCGAGGGTCCAGCCCTCACCGATGCATACGCGGGTTTCGTGTGCATCGAAGTCCGACTGCTTGATGAAACGCACGTCGTTGGTTGCCACCAGCGGAGCGCCGAACTTGTCAGCCAACGCCACGGCGGCGTGCACGTACTCTTCGTCGCGAGCGCGGTTGGTACGCTGCACCTCGACGTAGAAGCGCTCGGGGAACATGCCCATCCAGTCTTGCAGCAGGGCCTCGGCTTCATCGTCCTTGCCTGCCAGCAAGGCCATGCCGATATCGCCTTCCTTGCCTGCGGAAAGGGCGATCAGGCCCTCGCTGGCAGGGGCGATCCATTCACGCTGGAGGATGACCAGGCCATTGCGCTGGCCCTCGGTCCAACCGCGCGAGATCAGCTCGGTGAGGTTGCGGTAGCCCTTGGGGTTCATGGCCAGGAAGCAGATACGCGACAGCGGTGCTTCCGGGTCGGCAGCCGCCAGCCACAGGTCGGCGCCGCAGATCGGCTTGATGCCGGCGCCCATGGCGGTCTTGTAGAACTTGACCAGCGAGCACATGTTGCTCTGGTCGGTGATCGCCACCGCCGGCATGTTCATCCCGGCCAGCGCCTTGGCCAGCGGTTTGATCCGCACCAGGCCGTCGACCAGCGAGAATTCGGAGTGGACGCGCAGGTGAACGAAGGGAACCGACATGGAAGATCCTGTAGCAGTGCTGAACGACAAGGGCGGGATTGTAGCTTAATTGAGGTTTTTTTTTGGGGCTGCTTTGCAGCCCATCGCCGGCAAGCCAGCTCGCACGGGGACCGCGCAGCTGTCAGGGGCTGTGCGTTCCCTGTGGGAGCTGGCTTGCCGGCGATGGGCCGCAAAGCGGCCCCCGGGGGTTCAGATCAGGGAATCGAGAACACCGGCACGCGCTTCCCAAGCTGCCCGCACCGGGGCAAAGGAACGCCGATGAATGGGCGTTGGCCCCAACCGTGCCAGCGCCTCGAGGTGCACCGGGGTCGGGTAGCCCTTGTGCCCGCCAATGCCATACCCCGGGTAGATCAACTCGAATGCGCTCATCTCCCGGTCACGGGTCACCTTGGCCAGGATCGACGCCGCCGCGATGGCCGGCACCTGGCTATCACCCTTGACCACCGGCGATGCCGGTACGGCCAGTTTCGGGCAGCGGTTACCGTCGATCAGGGCCAGCTTCGGTGTAATGTGCAGCCCTTCCACCGCGCGCTGCATGGCCAGCATGGTCGCATGCAGAATGTTCAGGCGGTCGATTTCCTCGACCTCGGCGCGGGCGATGCAAAAGCTCAGGGCCTTTTCGCAGATCTCGTCGAACAGCGCTTCGCGCTTGGCTTCGGTGAGTTTCTTCGAATCGTTCAGGCCGAGGATCGGGCGCGCCGGGTCGAGGATCACCGCTGCGGTCACCACCGCGCCGCACAACGGGCCACGGCCCACTTCATCGACGCCGGCGACCAAGTCTTCGACCAGGTTGAAATCCAGTCCCATCTGCATGTCAGCGGTCCTTGAGCAACGCCAGTACCGCCTCGGCTGCCTGGTTGGAGGCGTCACGGCACAGGGTGCGATGAATTTCGTCGAAACTTTCGGTCTGCTGGCTGCCATCGGCTACCAGTGGCGCCAGGGTGTTGGCAAGGGCTTCGCTGGTGGCGTCATCCTGCAGCAGCTCTGGAACCAGCGCACGCTGGGCCAGCAAGTTCGGCAACGACACGTAGGGGCTCTTTACCAGGCGCTTGAGGATCCAGTAGGTCAGGGGCGCCAGGCGATAGGCCACAACCATGGGCCGTTTGTACAACAGCGCTTCGAGGGTGGCGGTGCCCGAGGCGATCAGCACCGCGTCACAGGCCGCCAGGGCCTGGTGCGACTGGCCATCGAGCAGGGTCAGCGGCAGCTGGCGCCCTTCGAGCATCTGCTCGACCTGGGCGCGACGCGCGGCATTGGCGCAGGGCAGCACGAAACGCACGCCCGGTACCTGCTGGCGCAGGCGCTCGGCAGCATCCAGGAACAGAGCCCCCAGGCGCCCTACTTCGCCGCCCCGGCTGCCCGGCATCAACGCTACTACCGGCCCTTCGCCCAGGCCCAGCGCGGCACGTGCGGCAGGGCGGTCGGCTTCGAGCGGGATGGTGTCGGCCAACGGGTGGCCGACGAAACGTACAGGCACGCCCTGCTCTTCATAGAACCGCGCCTCGAACGGCAACAGCGTCAGCATCAGGTCGCAGCCTTCGCGAATCTTCAGCACACGCTTCTGCCGCCAGGCCCAGACAGACGGGCTGACGTAGTGCACGGTCTTGATCCCGGCCTGACGCAGTTTCAGTTCGATGTTGAGGGTGAAATCGGGGGCATCGATGCCGATGAACACATCGGGCTTTTCACCGATCAGGGTCTCGATCAGCAGCTTGCGGCGCTTGAGCAGCTCACGCAGGCGCCCCAGCACTTCGACCAGGCCCATGACGGCCAGGCGTTCCATGGGGAAATAGGACTGCAGGCCTTCGGCTTCCATCAAGGGGCCGCCAACGCCGATGAACCTTACGTCCGGGCGGCGTGCCTTGATGGCACGCATCAAGCCTGAACCGAGGATATCGCCGCTGGCCTCACCCGCGACCAAGGCTACGCAAAGCTGGGCCATGTCAGCGGGTGATGCCGCGAGCGGAGTTCACGATCGACTGACGGAACAGATCGACCTCAGGGTGCTTCGCAGCCAGTTCGTCCAGCTCCTTGAGCGCGTCTTCGACGGTCAGGCCCTGGCGATAGACGATCTTGTAGCAACGGCGCAGCACATGGATCACCTCGTCGCTGAAACCCCGGCGGCGCATGCCTTCGAAGTTCATGCTGCGGGCTTCGGCCGGGCTGCCGAACACGGTGACGAAGGCCGGGACATCCTTGCCAATCGCCGTACCCATGCCGGAAAACGCGTGGGCACCGATATGGCAGTACTGGTGCACCAGGGTGTAGCCGGACAGGATCGCCCAGTCCCCAACGTGCACATGGCCGGCCAGGGCCGTGTTGTTGACCAGGATGCAGTGGTTGCCGATGACGCTGTCGTGGCCGATGTGGGCATAGGCCATGATCAGGTTGTGGTCGCCCACTGTGGTTTCCGCACGGTCCTGGACGGTGCCGCGGTGAATGGTCACCCCTTCGCGGATCACGTTGTGATCGCCGATCACCAGGCGCGTCGGTTCACCCTTGTACTTGAGGTCCGGGGTGTCTTCGCCGATCGAGGAAAACTGAAAGATACGGTTGTGCTTGCCGATGCGGGTCGGCCCTTTGAGCACAACATGTGGGCCGATGACGGTGCCCTCCCCGATTTCTACATCGGGGCCAACGATCGACCAGGGGCCGACCTCGACACCCTCGGCCAGCTTGGCCGAGGGGTCGATAATGGCCCGAGGATCAATCGAATTCATAGGGAGCGTTCCGCACAGGTGATTTCTGCCGAGCAAACCGGCTTGCCGTCGACCAGGGCGCGGCACTCGAATTTCCAGATCATGCTCTTGCGGCTGAGGAACTTGGCTTCCAGCACCAACTGGTCACCCGGCAGTACCGGCTGACGGAAACGCAGCTTGTCGGAGCCGACGAAGTAGTACAGGGTGCCATCGGCCGGCTTGGCGTCGAGCATCTTGAAACCGAGGATACCCGCGGCCTGTGCCATGGCTTCGATGATCAGGACGCCCGGCATGATCGGATGCGCCGGGAAATGGCCGTTGAAGAACGGCTCGTTGATGCTGACATTCTTGTAGGCACGAATGCTCTGGGCCTCGTAGTCCAGCTCCGTCACGCGGTCCACCAGCAGGAACGGGTAACGGTGAGGCAGGTATTCGCGAATCTCGTTGATGTCCATCATTTCGGGGGGGAAGCCTGTAATAAGAATAGGGAGCGCAGGTGCTGACCACACGCTCCTTTTGCAGTCCAAAGAGGAGCCAGCTAGCGACTGTTCACTCTTGCTCAGGGAATGGTATCAGCCTTCTGATGTCGGCTGGCCACCTGAGGTCACGGTATCGACGCGTTTTTCCAGCTGCTGGAGACGCTTGGCCATGTCGTCCAGGTGGCGGATACGCGCGGCGCTCTTGCGCCATTCAGCCAGTGGCTGCATGGCAGTGCCGGAAGAATAGGCACCCGGTTCGGTGATCGAACGGGTCACCATGGTCATCCCGGACACGAAAACGTTATCACAGACATCGATATGACCCACCATGCCAACACCTCCGGCAATGGTGCAATGCTTGCCGATGCGCGTGCTGCCGGAAATTCCGACGCAGGCGGCCATGGCCGTGTGCTCACCGATCTGCACGTTGTGGGCGATCTGGATCTGGTTGTCGAGCTTGACCCCGTCAGCGATCCGCGTATCCGACAGCGCACCACGATCGACCGCAGTGTTGACACCGATTTCCACGTCGTCGCCGATGGTCACGCCACCGATCTGGGCGATCTTGCGCCACACGCCCTTCTCGTTGGCAAAGCCGAAGCCTTCACCGCCGATCACCGCACCCGACTGGATGACCACACGCTTGCCGATGGTCACATCATGGTACAGGGTGACCCGTGGAGCCAGCCAGCCGCCCTCTCCGATCACGCAACGGGCGCCGACCACGCAGTGTGCACCCACACTGACATTGGCCGCGATGCGCGCACCGCTTTCGATGACCGCAAACGGCCCGATGCTGGCGCTGGCATCCACCTGCGCGTCCTCAGCCACCACGGCGCTGGGATGAATACCCGCCACAGCCTTGGGTTTGGGGTCGAACAGATGGGAAATGCGTGCATAGGCCAGGTACGGATCGGCGACGATCAGCGCATTGCCGGCAAAGCCTTCGGCGTCCGCCGCCTTCAGCAGCACCGCGGCCGCCTGGCTGCTATCCAGGAATTTGCGGTACTGCGGGTTGGCGAGGAAGCTCAACTGACCTGGGCCAGCCTCCTGCAAGGTGGCCAGCCCGGTAATCTGCAGCGCCTCGGGCCCCTTGAGGGTGGCGCCGAGGGCCTCGGCCAACTGGCCTAGCGTCATGGTCACGGTCATATCAACGGGCTTGGTTCATGCGCTCGATGACCTGGCGGGTGATGTCGTACTGAGGCTTGACATCGATGACCGCACCACGCTCGAGGACCAGGTCGTAACCACCTTTCTTGATCACTTCCTCGACAGCGCCATCCAGCTTCGGCTTCAGTTGCTTGAGCATGTCGCGGTCAGCAACAGCCTTGGCTTCGTTCAGCTCCTTGGACTGGAACTGGAAGTCACGCGCCTTCTGCTTGAACTCGAGCTCCAGGCGCTCGCGCTCCTGCTGCTGCATCTTGTCGCCGCCCTTGATCAGACGGTCCTGGATGCCCTTGGCGCTGCTTTCCAGGCTTTTCAGCTTGGTCAGTTGCGGGCCGAACTTCTTCTCGGCATCTACCGCGTACTTCTTGGCGGCATCCGACTCCAGCAGGGCCATCTGATAGTTCAGGACGGCAACCTTCATTTCGGCGAAAGCCGGGGTGGCGACCAGCGCCGCGGCCACTACGGCCAGTTGGGTCAACTTACGCACGATGCACTCCTGGATAAACCGTTGTCGTTAAGCAAGGGCCGACCTCAGAAGGTCTGGCCCAGAGAGAATTGGAACACCTGGGTGTCGGCATCGTCCGGCTTCTTGACCGGCATTGCCAGGCTGAAACTCAGCGGGCCCAGTGCGGTGATCCAGGTCACGCCCAGGCCGACCGAACTGGCCATGCCCGAGAAACCGACCTTCTCGCAATCAGGCTGGTTGCCGCAATTGGTATCGAAGACGTTACCCACGTCCCAGAACACGGAGGTGCGCAGCGAACGCTGGTCCTTGACGAACGGCAGCGGGAACAGCAGCTCGACACCACCTTGTACCAGTACGTTGCCACCAAACGGCAACGGATCCTGGTCCGGGTCGGCGATGGTGCCTGGCTTGCCACCGTTGGCCTCGCCGCGGCTTGGGGTACTGCGTGGGCCCAGGCTGCTGTCCTTGAAGCCACGGACAGAGTTGAAACCACCCGCGAAGTAGTTCTCGTAGAACGGCAGGCCCGAGGTGCTGCCATAACCATCACCATAACCCAGCTCGGTATGCAGACGCAGGGTGTAGTCGTTGGTGATCGGCTTGAACAGCTGGCCGCGGTAGTCGAGCTTGAAGAACGACAGGTCGCTGCCCGGAATGGTGGATTCCAAGGTTACGCTTTGCGAATGACCGCGGGTCGCCAGTACACCTTTGTTTAGGGTCGATTCCGACCAGCCGATCGAGGCTTTGAAGTTCAGGAAGTTGTCGCCTTCCTCTTCGAGGAAGTCGAAGATCTCGTCAACGGTGTACTTGCCAGTCTTGATCTTGTCCTGCTGCACGCTCAGGCCATAGGTCAGGCGCGAGGTCTCGCTGATCGGGTAGCCGAGGCTGACGCCCGCACCGTAGCTGTCCACCGCGTAGCTGGCCACGTCGACGTCGAGGTCGTCGTAGTCGGTACTGCGGTAGAAGGCGTTGTAGCCCAGGCTCACGCCATCGGCAGTGAAGTAGGGGTCAACGAAGCCGAAGTTGTAGCGGGTCTGGTATTCCGAACGGGTCAGGCCGATCGACACCTTGTTACCGGTACCGAGGAAGTTGCTCTGGCTGATCGAACCACCGAGGATCAGGCCGGCGCTCTGGGCAAAACCGACGCTGGCGGTGATCGAGCCGGAGGCCTGCTCCTCGACGCTGTAGTTGACGTCGACCTGGTCGTCGGTGCCCGGCACCGGTGGGGTCTCGACGTTCACTTCCTTGAAGAAGCCCAGGCGCTCCAGGCGGGTCTTGGACTGGTCGATCAGGTAGGTCGAGGCCCAGCCGCCTTCCATCTGGCGCATTTCGCGACGC
>NZ_JBNRIJ010000038.1:44234-44535 GCF_053557675.1 Pseudomonas sp. XP1
ACCCAGGCGGCGGGTGATCAGCTCGGAGGTGCTGGTCATCACCTTGCGCGAGAACACCTGGCCGGGCTGCACCAGCAGCAGCGACTTGACCTGGTCTTCCGGCACCTTCAGGTCACCGGACAGCTTCACGTCGCGGACGGTGTACTTCTCGCCTTCGTTGATGTTGACGGTGATGTAGACGTGTTTCTTGTCCGGCGTGATGGACACCTGGGTGGAGGCGATGTCCATGTTGATGTAGCCGCGGTCCAGGTAGTAGGAGCGCAGGCGCTCCAGGTCACCGGAGAGCTTTTCGCGGGCGTAC
>NZ_JBNRIJ010000039.1:0-1666 GCF_053557675.1 Pseudomonas sp. XP1
GCGGGTAAACCCGCTCCCACAGGTACTGCGCAGTTCTCAACATCTGCGCAGTACCTGTGGGAGCGGGTTTACCCGCGAAGAGGCCGGGTACAGGAAAGCTATCAAAGGGCGGGGGAAGCGGTCTCGGCGGCCTCGGCAGGCTGGGCTTCCTGCTGCACCTCGATCGGTGCCGCCTCCGCTGGCGGCGCCACTGGCTGCGAGCCCTGGCTGTCATCCAGCACCGGCGCTGCTACCGCCTCGCTGGCCGGGGCAACAGCGGCCGGGGCTGGCGCCGCTTCAACCAAAGGCGCCGCCACCGGGGGCGGTGCCACCGGCGCTGCCGCGGCCTGCTCCGGCAGCCCCAAGGCAGCCGCCGGCGCTTCGACCTTAGGCGCGGGCTCTTCGACCTTGGCCTTGCTCTCCTGCTTAGGCTTGGGCTTTGGCAGGTAGCTCTCCACCAGTGCGAAATAACGGTCATAGAACTGCGCCGCCGTCACCGTCTCGCTGGCCACCTTGACCATCGAGTCGTCGCTGGAGCCGATCGGCATCGACACCGAGCCCAGTACACCAACGCCCAGGCTGGCGGAGGTATTGGACTTTTTCAGCGCATAACGATCCTGCAGAGCATTGGCGAACATGGTCGAACGCTGCTCGTCGCTCACATCTGGCGCACAGGTGACGTTGAAACTGATCTGCAGGTGGTTCTCGCTGTTCTGCTGGAAGCTCTTGTTGCCCACCACCTGGTTGGCGCCGCTGCTGGTGATGATGTAGCCCTGGCTGAGCAAGGCGCGCCGGGCGGCCTCGCAGGAGCCGGCATCGCTCACCGGGAAGCTGCGCGAGTAGGTGCCCGAGTCATCGAAGTTCTCGTGCTCGTAGACGGCGGCTTTTTTCGAGGAACAACCGGTCACACCCGCCAGCACCAGGGCCAGCCCGAGCGCACCAAAGACGGAAGATCTGGTCATTGCGAATTCCGGGTAAGTCGAGAAGGTGCCTATTGTGCAACACAGCAGGCAGGCACAGGAACCGCTGATCGGTGAAGAGTCTGTCAGGTTCGTGTAAATCTGGGTCAAGGGCGGCAGTTGCCAGGCGCAAAAACGAAAAAAGCGACCCGAAGGTCGCTTTGTCGTAGCTTCGAGGCGTTCAAGGGGCCTCGAAGCGAAGATGGCGCAGCGGACGGGACTCGAACCCGCGACCCCCGGCGTGACAGGCCGGTATTCTAACCGACTGAACTACCGCTGCGTATCGTTCAGGCTTTCGCCCGATTGAAACTGGGATCAGCCCAAGGTGTTTGCCTTGTGGCTTCAGACCGGTGCCAGGCACCCATCTGATACTGAAAAATGGCGCAGCGGACGGGACTCGAACCCGCGACCCCCGGCGTGACAGGCCGGTATTCTAACCGACTGAACTACCGCTGCGCAGTGCGTTCCTCTCTGGCTATCGGCTTCTTGCGAAACCTGAAGCACCAGGAACATCTCAGGAAGTGGTGGGTGATGACGGGATCGAACCGCCGACCCTCTGCTTGTAAGGCAGATGCTCTCCCGGCTGAGCTAATCACCCTCGCGATGTTGCTTGTTGCGTTTGCTTCGCTGAGGCCGCGAAATTTACGCAGGTGGCGAAGCTAAGTCAATAGCCCCATTGAATTTTTTTCAGAAAAGCGCAAAAGCGGTGCGGTTGCCTGTGGCGGGGG
>NZ_JBNRIJ010000039.1:1868-10764 GCF_053557675.1 Pseudomonas sp. XP1
CACGGCGCTGCGACGGGTCACGGGCATCGATCCAGCCCGGGCTCACCGCATTGACGCGGATCTCCGGGCCAAGGCTCATGGCCAGGGCATGGGTCAAGGCCACCAGGCCGCCCTTGCTCGCCGCATAGGCCTCGGTATCGGGCTCGGACTGCCGCGCCCGGGTGGAGGTGAGATTGACGATCGCCCCGTTGTGCGCACGCAGGTACGGCGCACAATGCTTGGCCAGCAGCATCGGGCCGTTGAGGTTGACCGCCAGCACCCGGTTCCACTGCGCCAGGCTCAGGCTTTCGAGGGTCTGGTTGTGCGGGTTGGCGATGGCCGCATTGCACACCAGCGCGTCCAGGCGGCCAAACTGCCCAAGCACCTCGGACACCCCGGCGCTGACCTGGGCCTCGTCGGCAACATCCATGGTGATGAACCAGGCATTGTCACCCAGGGCCTTGGCCACCTTGGCGCCACGCTGGCGGTCCAGGTCACTGAGCACCACCTGCCAGCCTTCGCAGATCAACCACGCGGCAATACCCAGGCCGATGCCGCGCGCGGCACCCGTCACCAGGGCTACCCGGCCGTTATGGCCGGGTTTACCGCCGCGGATTTCGATCACAGTGCCGCCAACCCGCGCGCCAGGTCTGCCTGCAGGTCGGCCACGTCTTCCAGGCCCACGGCAACACGGATCAGGCTGTCGCGAATACCGGCGGCTTCACGCTCCTGCGGCGTCAGGCGACCGTGGGAGGTGGTCGCTGGATGGGCGATGGTGGTCTTGCTGTCACCCAGGTTGGTGGTGATGGAAATCACCCGGGTAGCGTCGATGAAGCGCCAGGCGCCCTCTTTGCCACCCTTGACCTCGAAGCTCACCACCGCACCGAAGCCACTCATCTGGCGCTTGGCCAGTTCGTGCTGCGGGTGGCTCGGCAGGCCGGCGTAATGCACCTTCTCCACGCCCTCCTGCTGCTCCAGCCATTCGGCCAGTACCTGGGCGCTTTCGCAGTGCGCACGCATGCGCAGGCGCAGGGTTTCCAGGCCCTTGGTGAAGATCCAGGCGTTGAACGGGCTGAGGGTCGGGCCTGCGGTACGCAGGAAGCCCACCACTTCTTTCATCTGCTCGGCACGGCCGGCAACCACGCCACCCATGCAGCGACCCTGGCCGTCGATGAACTTGGTGGCCGAGTGGAACACGATGTCGGCACCCAGCTTCAGCGGCTGCTGCAGCGCCGGGGTGCTGAAGCAGTTGTCCACCACCAGCATGGCACCGTGGGCGTGGGCGATTTCGCTGAGTGCGGTGATATCGACCAGCTCTGCCAGCGGGTTGGACGGCGATTCTACGATCAGCAGCTTGGTATTGGCCTTGATGGCCTTTTCCCAGCCGGCGAGGTCGACCAGTGGCACGTAGTCCACCTGCACGCCGAAGCGCTTGAAGTACTTCTCGAACAGGCTGATGGTCGAGCCGAACACGCTCTGCGACACCAGCACATGGTCACCGGCACTGCACAGCGACATCACCACGGCGAGGATCGCCGCCATGCCGGTGGAGGTGCCCACGGCCTGCTCGGCCCCTTCCATGGCCGCCAGGCGCTCCTCGAAGGCACGCACCGACGGGTTGGTGTAGCGCGAATAGACGTTGCCCGGCGTTTCGCCGGCAAACCGCGCGGCGGCATCGGCAGCCGTGCGGAACACATAGCTGGAGGTCAGGAACAGCGCTTCGCTGTGCTCGGCCTCCGGTGTACGGTTTTGACCGGCACGCACCGCGAGGGTGTCGAAACCGACACCCTCGAGGTCACTGTCCAGTCGTCCGGCATCCCATTGATCCGTCATGCCGTCGCTCCCGAAATCAGTTGTTGTAGAGGTCGATGATCGCGCTGACCGCCTGGTTCTTGACCTTGGCGAGGTCATTACGAGCCTGCTCGATACGGTCGAGGTAGGCTTCGTCGATATCGCCGGTGACATACTCACCGTTGAATACCGCGCAATCGAACTGGTCGATCTTGATCTTGCCGCCACCAACCGAGTCGATCAGATCCGGCAGGTCCTGGTAGACCAGCCAGTCGGCACCAATCAACTCGGCCACTTGTTCGGTGGTACGGTTGTGGGCGATCAGTTCGTGAACACTCGGCATGTCGATGCCGTAGACGTTGGGATAGCGAACCGCAGGGGCTGCGGAGCAGAAGTAGACGTTCTTGGCGCCGGCTTCGCGGGCCATCTGGATGATCTGCTTGCAGGTGGTGCCGCGCACGATCGAGTCGTCCACCAGCATCACGTTCTTGCCGCGGAACTCCAACTCGATGGCGTTGAGCTTCTGGCGTACCGATTTCTTGCGCGCGGCCTGACCGGGCATGATGAAGGTACGGCCGATATAGCGGTTCTTGACGAAACCTTCGCGGAACTTGACGCCCAGGCGGTTGGCCAGTTCCAGGGCCGCGGTGCGGCTGGTGTCCGGGATCGGGATGACCACATCGATGTCGTGCTCGGGGCGCTCGCGCATGATCTTGTCAGCCAGTTTTTCACCCATGCGCAGACGGGCCTTGTACACCGACACGCCATCCATGATCGAGTCCGGGCGGGCCAGGTAGACATGCTCGAAGATGCACGGTTGCAGCTTCGGTGCTTCGGCGCACTGCTTGGTGTACAGCTGGCCTTCTTCGGTGATGTACACCGCTTCGCCCGGCGCCAGGTCGCGGATCAGGGTGAAGCCGAGCACATCGAGGGCCACGCTCTCCGAGGCGATCATGTATTCCACGCCTTCGTCGGTGTGACGCTGGCCGAACACCACCGGGCGGATGCCGTTGGGGTCACGGAAACCGACAATGCCGTAGCCGGTGATCATAGCAACCACGGCGTAACCGCCAACGCAGCGGCTGTGCACGTGGGAAACCGCGGCGAACACGTCTTCTTCGGTCGGCTGCAGCTTGCCACGCACCGCCAGCTCATGGGCGAACACGTTCAGCAGTACTTCCGAGTCGGAGTTGGTGTTGACGTGACGCAGGTCGGACTCGTAGATCTCCTTGGCCAGCTGTTCGACGTTGGTCAGGTTGCCGTTGTGTGCCAGGGTGATGCCGTACGGCGAGTTGACGTAGAACGGCTGGGCCTCGGCCGAGGTCGAGCTGCCCGCAGTCGGGTAGCGCACGTGGCCGATGCCGATGTTGCCGACCAGGCGCTGCATGTGGCGCTGCTGGAACACGTCGCGCACCAGGCCATTATCCTTGCGCAGGAACAACCGGCCGTCATGGCTGGTCACGATACCGGCAGCGTCCTGGCCGCGGTGCTGGAGGACCGTAAGCGCGTCATACAGCGCCTGATTGACGTTCGACTTACCGACGATACCGACGATGCCACACATGCGACGCAACCCCTACTTTGACGAAACTTGAGTGAATAGCGCTCAGGGCTTTGCCGGCCCGAGCAACTGTTCCTTGAACGGAAGATCAGCTGGAGTGCCGATCAGCCCACTGGGTGTCCACTGGCCGGTAAAACCCAGGATCAGGTTTTTCGACCAGTCGGCGACCAAGAGAAATTGTGGTATCAGGCGAGATTCCTGCCACCAGGTGTCTTGTTGAACCGGCCCCAGGCTGATCAGCCCGATGGCCACCACCACCAGCAAGGCCCCGCGCGCGGCGCCGAAGGCCATGCCCAGGAAACGATCGGTACCGGACAGCCCGGTCACGCGGATCAGCTCGCCGATGAGGAAGTTGATCATGGCCCCCACCAGCAAGGTGGCGACGAAAAGAATGGCGCAGCCGGCGATGACGCGCATCGACGGCGTCTGGATGTAGCTTTCAAGATACACCGAGAGCGAACCACCGAACATCCAGGCAACCGCACCGGCAATGATCCAGATGAGCAAGGACAAGGCTTCCTTGACGAAGCCGCGCTTGAGACTGATCAGTGTGGAGACGGCGATGATCGCGATGATCGCCCAATCAACCAAGGTAAATGCCACGGTGCTGCCTGCAGACGTTTGAGGCGGCGCATTTTAACAGAGCGGCGGGGGCTTGGGTAAGCGGAATGTCAGACAGATTGGTGTTGGCTTCATCGCCGGCAAGCCGGCTCCCACAGGGACTGCACAGGCCCTGAGAGCAGTGCGGTCGAGGTGGGGGCTGGCTTGTCGTGGCGACGAACCGCGTCGATGGGCGGCAAAGCCGCCCCGCGTATCAGCTGCGCTCAGGCTGGAAGCGCACCACGAAGCCCTTGAGGCTGTTCTGGCGATTGATGGCGTCACGCACGCGCTCAGCCTCGGCCCGCTCGATCAGCGGCCCCACGTACACCCGGTTCATGCCACCCGCCGAGCGGATATAGGCGTTGTAACCCTGGCTACGCAAGGTTTGCTGCAGCTTTTCGGCCCCGGCACGGTTGGACAGGCTGGCCAACTGGATCGACCAGCTGACCGGCAGGCCATTGACGTCGATCTTGGACGGCGCCGCGGGTGCGGCCGGCTTGGCTGCCGGCTGAGGCTCGACCTTGGCCACGGGCGCCTGCGGCTTGACGGGCTGGGGCTGAGGCTGAGGCTGCACCTGTACCTGAGGCTGGGTCTGCGGTGACGGTGTAATCGGCTGGCTGGGCGCGCTCGCCGGCGCAGTGGATTCGTCCACCACCACCGGTGCCTGCTGCGGCTCTTCGGGAATGACCTGCGGCTCCGGCACGGCGACCGGCTCCACCTTCACTTCCGGCAGGCTTGGCATGGCCGGCGCCTGCGGGGCCTCGACGCGCACCTGACGCATCTCGTCCTCGCGGGTGAACAGCATCGGCAGGAAGATCACCGCCAGCGCCACCAGCACCAACGCACCCACCATGCGCTGTTTCATCCCTTTATCCAGCACTGCCATCTACTCCACCCTCCTGGGCGTGCCGCTCCAGCCATTCCAGTGCCTGGGCAACACAGAAAAACGAACCGAACAGCAAGATCTGATCACCCGCCGTTGCCTGCGCGCACTGCCCTTCAAGGGCAGCGTCGACGCTGGCATAAGACTTCACCGCGGCGCCGAGGTTCGTCAAGGCCGTGGCCAGTTCTGCAGCCGGGCGACTGCGCGGGGTATCCAGTGGCGCCACCGCCCAGTCGTCGACCAGCCCCTGCAGCGGCGCAACAACACCGTCCAGGTCCTTGTCGGCGAGCAGGCCGAACACCGCCAGGCGCCGCCCTTTCAGCGGCCGGGCCGCCAGGCGCCGGGCCAGGTACTCCGCAGCATGCGGGTTGTGCCCGACATCCAGCAACAGCTCCACAGGCTTGCCCTGCCAGCTCAGCAGGCGACGGTCAAGGCGACCCGTGATACGGGTATCCAGCAGCGCCTGGCGAATCTGCCCGGCGTCCCAGGGCAGGCCCATCAGCAGATAAGCCTGCAAGGCCAGCGTGGCGTTTTCCATGGGCAGGTCGAGCAAAGGCAGGCCACGCAGCTCCAACTGCGTACCATCAGCCGCAGTACCCCGCCAGCTCCAGCTGCCATCGGCACTGGCCAGGTCGAAGTCACGACCACGCAGGAACAGCGGCGCAGCCAGTTCGGCGGCCTTGTCCAGCAGCGGCTGAGGCGGATCCAGGTCACCGCACAGTGCCGGCTTGCCCTGACGGAAGATGCCGGCCTTCTCGAAGGCCACCAGCTCGCGGGTATCCCCCAGGTAATCGACATGGTCGACGCCGATGCTGGTCACCAGGGCCAGGTCGGCATCCACCACGTTCACGGTGTCCAGTCGGCCACCAAGGCCCACTTCCAGTACCACGGCATCCAGCTGCGACTGGTAGAACAACCAGAACGCGGCCAGGGTGCCCATCTCGAAGTAGGTCAGGGAAATATCGCCCCGCGCCGCCTCGACGGCGGCGAAGGCTTCGCACAGGCGCTCATCGCTGGCCTCTTGGCCATCGATCAGCACCCGCTCGTTGTAACGCAACAGGTGCGGCGAGCTGTACACGCCGACCTTGAGCCCCTGGGCACGCAGCAGCGAGGCCACGAAGGCGCAGGTCGAGCCCTTGCCGTTGGTGCCGGTCACCGTCACCACGCGTGGCGCCAGCTTGCCCAGCGCCAGCCGGGCAAGCACCTTCTGCGACCGCTCCAGGCCCATGTCGATGGCCGAGGGGTGCAACTGCTCGAGGTAGGCGAGCCATTCGCCCAGGGATCGTTGTTTCATCACGCGACGGCAGCCGCCTCGCGCGCTTGTTCCGGGGTTTCCTGGCCGGTCATCTGCGCCAGCAGGCGGGCCAAACGCGGGCGCAGCTCGCCACGGGAGATGATCAGGTCGATGGCACCGTGCTCCAGCAGGAACTCGCTGCGCTGGAAGCCTTCCGGCAGCTTCTCGCGCACGGTCTGCTCGATCACGCGCGGGCCGGCGAAGCCGATCAGTGCCTTCGGCTCGCCGACGATCACGTCACCGAGCATGGCCAGGCTTGCAGAAACACCACCGTAAACCGGGTCGGTCAGCACCGAGATGAACGGGATGCCTTCTTCGCGCAGGCGCGCCAGCACGGCCGAGGTCTTGGCCATCTGCATCAGCGAGATCAGCGCTTCCTGCATGCGCGCACCGCCGGAGGCGGAGAAGCAGACCATCGGGCAGCGGTTTTCCAGGGCATAGTTGGCCGCGCGCACGAAGCGCTCGCCAACGATGGCGCCCATGGAGCCGCCCATGAACGAGAACTCGAAGGCGCTGACCACGATCGGCATGCCCATCAGGGTGCCGCTCATGGAGATCAGGGCGTCCTTCTCCCCGGTCTGCTTCTGCGCCCCGGCCAGGCGGTCCTTGTACTTCTTGCCATCACGGAACTTCAGGCGGTCGACCGGCTCCAGGTCGGCGCCCAGTTCGGCACGGCCATCGGCGTCGAGGAAGATGTCGATGCGCGCACGTGCGCCAATGCGCATGTGGTGGTTGCACTTGGGGCAGACATCCAGGGTCTTTTCCAGCTCCGGACGATACAGCACGGCCTCGCAGGCCGGGCACTTGTGCCACAGGCCTTCAGGCACCGAGCTCTTCTTCACCTCGGAACGCATGATCGAAGGGATCAGTTTGTCGACTAACCAGTTGCTCATGCTTTCTTTCTCCAGTATTGGCAGGCGTGGGCCGGTATCGCCGGCCCTGCCCTGCCCTTGAGCTCAAAATCTTTTATGAAACGATGATGGACCGGCCGCCGGGACTTCCAGCGCGCCACCCCACCGCTAATGTATGTCTTGCCGCCACAGGCGCGGGCGGCTGCCCCGCGGGGCTGCGAAAGCTATGGACGATGGCGCGCAGCCAGCCGTCACATCTGCCATCACGCCTGTTTCACCGCACGCATGAATGCCTCGATCTTCGCCGCGTCCTTGATGCCCTTGGCCTGCTCCACGCCGCCACTGACATCCACCGCGTACGGCCGCACCTGGGCGATGGCCTGGCCGACATTGTCGGCAGACAACCCGCCCGCCAGGATGATCGGCTTGCTCAGGCGCGCCGGCACCAGCGACCAGTCGAACGCTTCACCGGTGCCTCCGGGTACGCCTGGCACATAGGTGTCCAGCAGAATGCCGCGGGCACCGGCGTAAAGCTGGCAGGCCGCCTCCAGGTCGTCGCCCGGGCGCACGCGCAGGGCCTTGATCCAGGGGCGGTGGTAGCCTTCGCAGTCCTGCGGGGTTTCATCGCCGTGGAACTGTAGCAGGTCCAGCGGAACCACTTCGAGGATCTCGTTCAGCTCGCAGCGCGAAGCGTTGACGAACAGCCCGACCGTGGTCACGAACGGCGGCAGCTCGGCGATGATCGCCCGCGCCTGGCGCACGTCCACGGCGCGCGGGCTCTTGGCATAGAAGACGAAGCCGATGGCATCGGCGCCCGCTTCGGCAGCGGCCAGTGCGTCTTCGATGCGGGTAATCCCGCAGATCTTGCTGCGAACATTGCTCATGGACAGCGAACCCTGGTTGTTACGGTGAAAGGCCGGATGTTAGCAAATGACTTTTCGCCCGTCAGTCTGCCAGTGCCTCGTAGCCGGTCAAAAAGTGTGGGCCGATGTAACGCTTGGGCAGCGCGTACTCCTCGGGGTACTCCACCTGCACAAGGTAGAGCCCGTACGGGTGCGCCGTGACTCCACCTTCGCGGCGGTTGCGCCCCTCCAGCACCTCGCGCGCCCAGGTGGCCGGGCGTTCTCCGGCACCGATGCTCATCAGTACACCGGCAATGTTACGCACCATGTGGTGCAGGAAGGCAGTGGCACGCACATCCAGCACGATCATCTGGCCATGGCGGGTGACGCGCAGGTGGTAGATGTGCTTGACCGGCGACTTGGCCTGGCACTGGCTGGCGCGGAAGGCACTGAAGTCATGGGTACCGAGCAGGTACTGCGCGGCTTCGGCCATGCGCTCCACATCCAGCGGGCGGTGGTTCCAGGTGACTTCCTCGGCCAGGTGCGCCGGGCGGATCGGGTCGTTGTAGATGACGTAGCGGTAACGCCGGGCACAGGCCTTGAAACGGGCATGGAAGTCGGCAGGCATCGGCCGCGACCAGACCACGCTGATGTCGTGGGGCAGGTTGAAGTTGGTGCCCATGGTCCAGGCGCGTTCGTCGCGCACGGCGCGGGTATCGAAGTGCACGATCTGCCCGCAGCCATGCACGCCGGCGTCGGTGCGCCCGGCGCAGATCACCGAGATCGGCTCGTTGGCCACCTTGGACAACGCCTGCTCCAGGGCCTGCTGGACACTGGGCACACCACTGGCCTGACGCTGCCAGCCACGATAGCGCGCGCCTTTGTATTCCACGCCCAGGGCGATGCGGGAGTAGCCTTCGGCCGCGGACTCGGCGGCGGCGGTGTCGATGATGTCCAAGAGCATGAAACCTGTGGGGTGTACGGAATGGCGGGGATTATAACGACAACGGCAGCCGTGTAGGGCTGCCGTTGAATATGCACCGCATTTGAGGGCCTCTTCGCGGGCTCGCCCGCTCCCACAGGTTACTCACAAGG
>NZ_JBNRIJ010000039.1:10887-43376 GCF_053557675.1 Pseudomonas sp. XP1
TTCCTGACGCTGGCTGTCGTCGCCATCCTTGACCACTTCATCGAGGATGTCGCGCGCGCCCTGGTTGTCGCCCATGTCGATATAGGCGCGGGCCAGGTCAAGCTTGGTGGCCACTTCGTCGCTACCGGAGAAGAAGTCGAAGTCCAGGTCGTCCAGTGGCTCGGGCTCAGGCTGGGCAAGCGCGTCCTCACTGGTGAAGTGCGGCTCCAGCGACGGCGATTCGAGGCTCTGCGACAGCTTGTCCAGTTCGGCATTGACGTCGTCCAGCTCCGAGGCAAAGCTCTTGGCTGCTGGCGAATCGTCTTCCAGCGAGAGCGACAGGTCGAAGTCGGACGGCAGGTCGAACTCGGAAAGCGGGTCGAACGCTGGCTCGCTGTCGAAGGCAGCCAGCTCGGCAGCGACATCCACCGGGTTTGCGTCGTCTGCAGCCGGGGCGGCCGGGGCAACCGGTTCGCTGACGTCGAGGTCGAAGTCGGACAGGTCCACAGCGGGCTGTGTCTCGGCCTGGGCCAGCATGGCCTCGAATTCGGCGTCGGCGTCGGCCTGCAGCTCGGCGTCCACGGCAAACGGCTGGTCTTCCGGCTGAGCCGTATCCTGCACCGGCTCATCCAGTACCGGCTCGTCGACGACAGGTTGCTGGGCCACCGATTCGTCCAGCAACGGCGTCGCCAGCGGGTCTTGCTCGGGCAGGTCGTCACCCAGGCTCAGGTCGAAGGCACTGTCCAGGTCCTGCTCGTCCAGGCCCGGCGCATCGAGGGTAGGCACTTCATCGAAGGCATCCAGCTCAGCATCCAGATCAACTTCAGGCTCGAGCGCTGCGTCAGGTTCCGACTGGGCAACGGCCTCTGGTTCAGCCGCCACCTCTGGCTCGAACGCCGGCACTTCCTCGGCCGCCACATCGGCAACCACTGGCGTTTCAGGCTGATCTTGCAGCAGCTCCTGCACGTACTGCTCGTCCATCTCGGCAGCCAGGGCCGCAGCGCCCAGGCCGGCAGCGGCCAGGCCGAGCATGGCTGGGTAACGCTCTTTCAGCCCGGCAACCGCTGCACTGTTCGGCTCGCTGGCCGGCAGCTTGCGCTCCTGCTCGACGAACGCGCTCTGATCCCCCTGGCGTGCATACACATCCATCAGTTTCAGGCGCAGGTCGTCACGCTGAGGCGCGGCGGCCACGGCAGGCTCCAGCAGGTCGGCGGCGCGGTTCAGGCGACCTTCGGCCACGCATTGCTCGACCTCCGCCAGCAACGCGGCATGGGGGTCGGCTTGCGGTTCAGGTTGCGCTTCGACGGCGGGTACCGATGTTTTTTCCGCGGCGGTGGCGGCTGCAGCCGAAGCAGCGACCACGGCCGGCGACAGGGTCACGCTCGGGGCCGAGACCTCGACGCCATCGAAGCTTGCGCTATCGCTGTCGAAGCCTGCGACCTGCTCTTCTTCCAGCGCCCGCGCCATGCGCAGGTGCTTTTCAGCCTCCTGCTGGGCCTTGCGCTTGCGCGCCAGCAGCAACAGTAGAAGCAGCAGTACGAGGAAGGCACTACCGGCAATCAGCCCGAGCAGCAGCGGGTTGCCCATGATTTCGTCGACCACGCTGCCAGGCTGGCCGGCAGGTGCGGCCTCGGCGGCGGGCACCGGCTTGGGTGCGGTATCGACGGCGGCAGGCGCAGGCTTGACGACCGGTTGGGCCGGCGCCGTCGCACCCTGAGCCTCAAGGCGGGCCAGCTGGTTGTTCTTCAGCTCGATCAGACGCTGCAGCTTGTCCAGCTGGCTCTGCAGGTCGGCCATGCGGCTCTTGAGTTCTTCGTTGTCGCGACGGCTGGTGTCCAGGCTTTCCTGGGCCACCGCCAGCTTGTCGTTGAGAGCCTTGGCCTGGTCGGCACCGGCCTGGTTGCCCGGGCTGACCAGGCGCAGGTTGTCGCCCTGGGCGATACGTGCCGGCGCTGCCTCGGCGGCGCCGCGACGGGTCGCGTCCAGCTGGCGGGCGCGCGGGCCCAGGCGGCGGCCTTCACGCCAGGCGGCATACTGCTCGGCCACCTCAGCGATCGCCTCGCCCTGTGCGATATTCTGGATCTGCTGCTGGTCGGGCAGGCGCAGCACCTGGCCGACCTTCAGCTGGTTGATGTTGTTGCCGATGAAAGCGTCCGGGTTAAGCGCCTGGATCGCGATCATGGTCTGCTGGATCGAGCCACCCTGGGTGTTGCGCGCGGCAATCTGCCACAAGGTGTCGCGGCGTTGGGTGGTGTAGCTGCCGGCAGCGGTCACCGCTGGCGCGACATTGCCCGCCGCAGGCTTGTCGCCCTGGGCCTTGGCCTGGTCGAGCAGCACACTGTAGTCACGCAGCAGGCGGCCTTGCGGCCACATCACCTGGACCAGGAACTTCACCACCGGTTCAGGCAGCGGCTGGCTGGAGGTAACCCGCAGCACGCTCTTGCCGTTGGGGTTGATCACCGGCGTGAAGGTGAGGTCTTCGAGGTACGTCGGCAGCGCCACCCCTGCCTTGCTGAACTCTTCCGGCGGCGCCAGGCTCGGTGCCACTTCGGCGGCGGTGAGGTCGCGCACGTCGAGCAGCTCGATCTCGGCGTCCAGGGGCTGGTTCTGTGCCGACTTGAGGGTCAGCTCCCCCAGGCCCAAGGCATTCGCCATGCCCGACGACAGCGCCGATGCTGCAGCCATGGCCAGAACCAGTTTGCGAATTCGAAGCATGACCTCTTCCCTTGTATAAAGCGTCCTGAAACCTGCATGCAGAGCAGGACAATAGTGCTCGCCAGTATCTTTTACGGCATGTGTTTAATCAACAATTGCGCCACTTGCACGGCATTGAGCGCGGCGCCTTTGCGCACATTGTCGGTGGTCAGCCAGAGGTTGAGCTGCTGGTCTTCATCAACACCGTGCCGTACACGACCAACATAGACCACGTCCTGGCCCACTGCGTCGCCTACCGGGGTTGGATAATCATCGCGCTCCACCAGTTCGACGCTGTCGGCTGCCTCGAGGGCCTGGTTGACCGCGCCCAGGTCTACCGGGCGACGGCTCTGTACCGCCACACTGAAGCTATCGCCGAAAAATACCGGGACTTGAACGCAGCTCACGGAAATCTTCAGCTCCGGCAGGCCCAGCAACACGCGCAGCTCGCTGACCAGGCGGCGCTCCAGGGCCGTGTGGCCTTGCTCATCGGCGGCTCCGACCTGGGCCAGCATGTTGAACGCCACCTGGCGATCGAAGAAGCGTGGCTCCAAGGGGCGGGCATTGAGCAGCTCGGCGGTTTGCCGGGCGAGTTCGTTGACCGCTTCACGGCCTTGTGCGGACACCGCCAGCGCGGCCATTACCTGCACCCGCTCGATATCCAGCAGGCCCTTGAGCGGTGCCAGTGCAACGGCCAGGGCTACCGCGGCCGAGCACGGGCTGACGATGCGGGCGGGCAATGCCAGGCCGGCCAGGCGTTCGGCGTTGGCTTCCGGCACCAGGGCCAGGGCGTCGTCCAGACCAGCGGAAAGGTCGATGACCGTGCAGCCTGCCTGCAGCGCCTTGCTGGCAAAGCTGCGGCTGACGGCGGCGCCTGCGGCGAAGAAGGCCAGCCTGACCTGGGCGAAGTCGAAGCTGTCCACTTCACGTACCTTCAGCTTCTTGCCGGCGAACATCACGCTGCTACCCGCCGATTCCATGCTGGCCAGCAGATGCAGGGTGGCGACCGGGAAATCCAGCTCTTCGAGGATCTGCACCAGGGCTTCACCGACGCTGCCGGTGGCGCCGACGACGGCGATGTCCAAAGGGTGTGTCATGGAAGGGATCCTTTTGCTGAAAACGGCGGGGGGCGGCACTTTACTCGGATTGTAGAGTTTTGTCTGTGCTGGCCCAAACCTAGAGCTGCGCTGCTCTTGCTCTTGCTCTTGCATCGAGTAGGCATTCATTCGCGATGGTGGCGCCAAGTCACCTTTCCGCCCTTACGGCGGGTCCCTTTTTGTCGTGGCAAAAAGGAACCAAAAACCGTCGGCTCCCATCATCCGGCCCCTACGCTTCGCTCCGGGGTCCCCTCGCTACGGGCCTGCTCCCGGGAGTACGCGCTGCAGGCCCCATCCATGGGGCCTCAGCGCTTGACGGGCATCCATGCCCGTCACCTCCCTCCGCAGTCCCTTCGCTCGGCCTCCTGAAGTCGCAATCGGCGGCGCCTGAACTATCGCGCGCCTAGAAGCAAAATCAAAAGCAAAAGCAGAGAAAAGCCGGGCCGGCCAGGATGGATCGGAAATAAAAAAAACCCGCGCTGTCACCAGCGCGGGTTTTCGGTCAGACCGGAACGATCAACGCTCCAGCAGAATCCGCAGCATGCGACGCAGCGGCTCGGCCGCGCCCCACAGCAGCTGGTCACCTACGGTGAACGCGCCCAGGTACTGGGAGCCCATGTTCAGTTTGCGCAGGCGGCCAACCGGGATGTTCAGGGTGCCGGTAACCTTGGTCGGGCTCAGCTCCTGCATGCTGATTTCACGCTGGTTAGGCACCAGTTTCACCCAAGGGTTGTGCTGGCTGATCATGCCTTCGATGTCGGCCAGCGGCACGTCCTTGTTCAGCTTGATGGTCAGCGCCTGGCTGTGGCAACGCATGGCGCCAATGCGCACGCAGATGCCGTCGACCGGGATCGGGCTCTTGAAGCGGCCGAGAATCTTGTTGGTCTCAGCCTGGGCCTTCCACTCTTCACGGCTCTGGCCGTTCGGCAGCTCCTTGTCGATCCATGGGATCAGGCTGCCAGCCAGCGGCACGCCAAAGTTCTCGGTCGGGAACGCTTCGCTGCGCATGGTCTCGGCAACCTTGCGGTCGATGTCGAGGATGGCGCTGGCCGGGTTGGCCAGGTCATCGGCAACGGCAGCATGGGTAGCACCCATCTGCTTGATCAGCTCGCGCATGTTCTGCGCGCCGGCACCCGAGGCCGCCTGGTAGGTCATGGCGCTCATCCACTCGACCAGGCCGGCTTCGAACAGACCACCCAGGCCCATCAGCATCAGGCTGACGGTGCAGTTGCCGCCGATGTAGTTCTTGGTACCCGCGTCCAGCTGCTGGTCGATGACCTTGCGGTTGACCGGGTCGAGGATGATCACCGCGTCATCCTGCATGCGCAGGGACGAGGCGGCGTCGATCCAGTAACCCTGCCAGCCGGCTTCACGCAGCTTGGGGAAGACCTCGTTGGTGTAGTCGCCGCCCTGGCAGGTCAGGATCACGTCGAGGGTCTTGAGTTCTTCAATCGAATAAGCGTCCTTGAGCGGAGCTGTATCCTTGCCCACGTTCGGGCCCTGGCCGCCAACATTGGAGGTGGTGAAGAACACCGGCTCGATGAGGTCGAAATCCTGCTCCTCCAGCATCCGCTGCATGAGCACGGAACCGACCATACCGCGCCAACCGATCAGACCTACACGTTTCATCGCAACTACACCTTTGCTAAAAGTGGGCCGCCACCGGGAATTTTGGGTGGCGGGCCAGAGAGATTACAGATTCCGCAGCGCTGCGACTACTGCGTCGCCCATTTCCTGCGTACCAACTTTGCGGCAGCCTTCCGAGAAGATGTCGCCGGTGCGCAGCCCCTGATCCAGGACCAGGCTCACGGCCTTCTCGATCGCCTCGGCGGCAGCCGACTGATTGAAGCTGTAACGCAGCATCATCGACACCGACAGGATGGTCGCCAGCGGGTTGGCGATGCCAAGGCCTGCGATGTCCGGCGCCGAGCCGTGGCACGGCTCGTACATGCCTTTGTTGTCGGCATCCAGCGACGCCGAAGGCAGCATGCCGATGGAACCGGTCAGCATGGAAGCTTCATCCGACAGAATGTCACCGAACATGTTGTCGGTCACCATCACATCGAACTGCTTGGGCGCGCGCACCAGCTGCATGGCGGCGTTGTCGACGTACATGTGGCTCAGTTCCACATCCGGGTAGTCCTTGGCCACGTCCTCGACCACTTCACGCCACAGCTGGCTGGACGCCAGGACGTTGGCCTTGTCCACCGAGCACAGCTTCTTGCCACGCACGCGGGCCATGTCGAAGCCGACACGGGCAATGCGGCGCACTTCGCTCTCGCTGTACGGCAGGGTGTCGTAGGCCTGGCGCTCGCCGCCTTCCAGCTCACGCTGACCACGCGGGGCACCGAAGTAGATACCGCCGGTCAGCTCACGGACGATGAGGATGTCCAGGCCGGAAACGATCTCTGGCTTGAGCGACGAGGCATCGGCCAGTTGCGGGTAGAGGATGGCCGGGCGCAGGTTGGCGAACAGGCCCAGTTGCGAACGGATTTTCAGCAGGCCGCGCTCGGGGCGAATGTCACGCTCGATCTTGTCCCACTTCGGCCCGCCCACGGCGCCCAGCAGCACGGCATCGGCCTTGCGCGCACGCTCCAGGGTCTCGTCGGCCAGCGGCACGCCGTGCTTGTCGATGGCAGCGCCACCGATCACGTCGTGCTCCAGGCTGAAACCGAGCTGGAACTTGTCGTTGGCCAGCTCCAGCACCTTGACCGCCTCGGCCATGATTTCCGGGCCGATACCGTCACCTGGGAGAATCAGAATCTGCTTGCTCATGCTTTCCTCTATCCATTCACGCGGTGCGGCCAAGCGGGCCCCACCGAAAAGTTCTTAACGCTCGGCCCACAACACCAGCACATCGGTGCTGAACGAACCGTCGGTCTCGATCTGGTAATACTGCCGTACTTCCTCGCCCATGGCTTGCTGCAATTGGCGAATTGCCACGCGCATTGGCTCGGGGGTGCGCATGCGCTCGACCCAGCTGGAAAACTCCAGGCGCAGCGGCTGGCGGGTGTGGCTGCGCACATGCAAACCAGCCTCGCTGACCTGGCGTTGCCATTCGGCGGCGGAATAATCGCGCACGTGGCTGGTGTCGCGCAGTACTTCGACCGTTTGCAGGTAGGTGTCGAGCAGCGGGCTGCCCGGCGACATCACGTCGATGAACGCTGCCACGCCACCCGGCTTGAGCACCCGGCGCACTTCGCGCAGGGCCAGGCCCAGGTCGCTCCAGTGGTGGGCCGAGTAGCGGCTGAAGACGAAGTCGAACGAGGCGTCGGCGAACGGCAGGCGTTCGGCGGCACCGCGTTCGGCGGTGATATTGGCCAGGCCGCGCTCGGCAGCGGCACTGGCGACCACGTCGAGCATGGCCTGCGAGAGGTCGTAGGCGACCACTTCGGCAACCAGCGGGGCGACGTGAAAGCTGACATGACCGGCGCCGCAGCCCAGGTCCAGCACGCGGGCATGGCCCTGCCCCGCCAGCGCAGCCTGCAGCAGGGCGAATTCACTGCCCTGGGCGTGCACGGCGCTGCTGAGGTAGGCGCTGGCCTGTTCGCCGAACTGGCGCTGGACCACATCGGTGTGCTGGGTGCTGGTCATGTCTCGATCCTTCTGGTTTTGGGTTGTCTTTACTGGCTCTATCGCCGGCAAGCCAGCTCCCACAGAGAACCTACAGTTTTCAGACCTGTGGAGTTCCTGTGGGAACTGGCTTGCCGGCGATGAGGCCAGCAAACCCACTAAATCATTCAGGCATCACGGAACAGCCAAGGCTGCGCGGCGCGGTGCTTGCCTTCGAAGGCCTTGATCGCATCGCTGTCCTGCAGGGTCAGGCCGATATCGTCCAGGCCGTTGAGCAGGCAGTGCTTGCGGAACGCATCGATCTCGAAGTGCAGCACCTTGCCATCCGGACGGGTCACCGCCTGCGCCTGCAGGTCGATGGTCAGCTGATAGCCCGGGATGGCTTCGACCTGCTTGAACAGCTCGTCGACTTCCTCATCGCTGAGGATGATCGGCAGCAAACCGTTCTTGAAGCTGTTGTTGAAGAAGATGTCGGCAAAGCTCGGTGCGATCACGCTGCGGAAGCCGTACTCGTCCAGCGCCCATGGGGCGTGCTCACGGCTGGAGCCGCAACCGAAGTTTTCACGCGCCAGCAACACGCTGGCACCCTGGTAGCGTTCGTGGTTGAGCACGAACTCCTTGTTCAGCGGGCGCTTGCTGTTGTCCTGGTAAGGCTGGCCCACATCCAGGTAACGCCACTCGTCGAACAGGTTGGGGCCGAAGCCGGTGCGCTTGATCGACTTCAAGAACTGCTTGGGGATGATCTGGTCGGTGTCGACGTTGGCACGGTCCAACGGCGCAACGAGGCCAGTGTGCTGGGTAAAGGCTTTCATGCTGCGCTCCCTTGGATCAACTCGCGGACATCGATGAAGTGGCCGGTCACCGCGGCGGCGGCGGCCATGGCCGGGCTGACCAGGTGGGTACGGCCACCGGCACCCTGACGGCCTTCGAAGTTGCGGTTGGAGGTGGACGCGCAGTGCTCGCCGCTCTCCAGGCGGTCCGGGTTCATCGCCAGGCACATCGAGCAGCCTGGTTCACGCCATTCGAAACCGGCTTCGAGGAAGATCTTGTCCAGGCCTTCACGCTCGGCCTGGGCCTTGACCAGGCCCGAGCCCGGTACCACCAGCGCCTGTTTGACGTTGGCAGCGACCTTGCGGCCCTTGGCGATTTCGGCGGCGGCGCGCAGGTCTTCGATGCGCGAGTTGGTGCACGAACCGATGAATACGCGGTCGAGCTTGATATCGGTGATCGCCTGGTTGGCGGCGAGGCCCATGTACTTGAGGGCACGCTCGATCGAACCACGCTTGATCAGGTCAGGCTCGGCAGCCGGGTCCGGCACGCGCTGGTCGACGGCGAGGACCATCTCCGGCGAAGTGCCCCAGCTGACCTGCGGCTTGATTTGCGCAGCGTCGAGCTCGACCACGGTGTCGAACACCGCGTCAGCATCGGAAACAAGGCCTTTCCAGGCTTCGACCGCCTGCTTCCACTGATCGCCCTTCGGCGCGTACGGGCGGCCTTCGACATAGGCAACGGTGGTGTCGTCCACCGCCACCAGGCCTACGCGGGCACCGGCTTCGATGGACATGTTGCAGATGGTCATGCGGCCTTCCATCGACAATTCGCGGATGGCGCTGCCAGCAAATTCCATGGCGTGGCCGTTACCACCGGCGGTACCGATCTTGCCGATCACGGCCAGGACGATGTCCTTGGCGGTAACGCCGGCAGGCAGCTGGCCTTCCACGCGCACCAGCATGTTCTTCATCTTTTTGGCGACCAGGCACTGGGTAGCGAGCACGTGCTCTACTTCGGAGGTGCCGATGCCGTGGGCCAAGGCACCGAAGGCGCCGTGGGTGGAGGTGTGCGAGTCACCGCAGACCACGGTCATGCCAGGCAAGGTGGCACCCTGCTCCGGGCTGATGACATGGACGATGCCTTGACGCTCGTCATTCATCTTGAATTCGACGATGCCGTATTCGTCACAGTTCTCGTCGAGGGTCTGCACCTGCAGGCGCGACACCTGGTCGACGATGGCCTCGATACCGCCCTTGCGCTCTGGCGTGGTCGGCACGTTGTGGTCCGGTGTGGCGATGTTGGCATCGATTCGCCAGGGTTTGCGGTTGGCCAGGCGCAGGCCTTCGAAGGCCTGGGGCGACGTCACTTCGTGGATGATGTGACGGTCGATGTAGATCAAGGACGAGCCGTCATCACGGCGCTTGACCTCATGGGCTTCCCAGAGTTTGTCGTAGAGCGTTTTGCCAGCCATCAGACTGTTCCTCATCAGCGTCTTTCTATGCCAAAGACCCCTTGGCTTGTGCGGTCGATGCTAGGGGGTTAAATTGAATAACTCAAATTCATAATTTTTATGCTTTGGATAACCAACAGGAATACAGCTCCATGGATCTGGCGAACCTTAGTGCCTTCATCGCGATTGCCGAAACCGGTAGCTTTTCCGGGGCCGCCGACCGCCTGTTCCTGACCCAACCGGCGGTCAGCAAGCGCATCGCCGGGCTGGAACAGCAACTGGATGTGCGCCTGTTCGACCGGCTGGGCCGCGAGGTGACGCTGACCGAGGCTGGCCGCGCCTTGCTGCCGCGCGCCTACCAGATCCTCAACGTTCTCGATGATACCCGGCGCGCACTGACCAATTTGTCCGGGGAGGTGAGTGGTCGCCTGACCCTGGCCACCAGCCACCATATAGGCTTGCACCGCCTTCCCCCGCTGCTGCGGGCCTTCACTCGGGAATACCCGGCAGTAGCGCTGGATATTCAGTTCATGGATTCGGAAGCGGCCTACGACGAAATCCTCCATGGCCGCGCCGAGATTGCCGTGATCACCTTGGCGCCCGAGCCGCACCATCTGGTCAGGGCCGTGCCGGTGTGGGAGGACGCCCTGGACTTCGTCGCCGCCCCCGAGCACCCGCTGGCCAACAACCATGCGGTCAGCCTGGCCGACGTAGCCCGCCATCCGGCCGTGTTCCCCGGCGGCAACACCTTTACCCACCATATTGTCCAGCGCCTGTTCGAAAGCCAGGGCCTGACACCGAACATCGCCATGAGCACCAACTATCTGGAAACCATCAAGATGATGGTGTCGATCGGCCTGGCCTGGAGCGTGCTGCCGCGCACCATGCTCGACGAACAGGTTGCACCCATCGCCTTGCCGGGCATACAGCTGTCACGCCAGCTAGGCTACATTTTGCACACGGAGCGTACGCTATCGAACGCGGCCAGGGCATTCATGGCCCTGCTCGACAGCCACGCAGGGCCCGCCTGACCGGTCGTCAGCCCGGTATTGCCACCTCCAAGGACGCGTCACACGCCAAAGGTCTGGTACCGATGCCCAAATCAGCGAATCGCTTTTTGCGCCTGCCGCGCATACCTGCGGCCGACCCTCAGGAGTCCGAGCAGGCCTGGCAGAACGCCCCGCAATTGCTGGCCGCGCTCAACGGTGCGCGGCTGGGGGCCTGGCTATGGGATATCGAAAGCGGCCGGGTCAGCTGGTCACGGGGCACCCAGGCCCTGTTCGGCTTCGACCCGCAGCGCCCGCTCCCCGCCGATGTCGACTACCTCGACCTGCTGCCCGAGGAAGACCGCGCGCGCACACGCCAGGTATTCCAGGCGGTGTTCAACGGCGAACCGGTGGAACAGGCCATGCGCCACCGTATCCGCTGGCCGGACGGCAGCCTGCACTGGCTGGAGATCAACGGCAGCCTGACCCACGACCCGCACGGCCGGCCACAGATGATTGGGGTGATCCGCGAAATCACCCGCCAGCGCGAGCGGGAAACAGCGCTGATCAATTCGGAGAAACGCTTCGCCACCCTGTTCCACCTCAGCCCCAATGCCATTTTGCTCACCCGCCGCCACGACGGCATGATCTTCGAGGTCAACCAGCACTTCGAAGACATGTTCGGCTGGCCCGGCAGCCAGGTGATCGGCAAGACCAGCCTGGAACTGGGCCTGTGGGTCAACCCCGAACAGCGCCATATGGTGCTGGAATCGACCCGGGCCAACAGCGGCCCGTTGATCCTCGAAGTACAATTTCGCGCCATCAGCGGCAAGGTGCATGACGGCATTCTCTGCACCCAGGGCATCGAACTGGAAGGCGTGACCTTCCTGATCAGCACTTTCGTCGACACCACCGAACGCAAGCGCGCCGAGCAGGCCCTGAAGGACAGCCAGGAGCGCCTGGACCTGGCCCTGGACTCGGCACAGCTGGGCACCTGGGACTGGCATATCCCCAGCGGCATGCTCTACGGCTCGGCCCGCGCCGCGCAACTGCACGGCCTGCCGCCCATCCCCTTTCACGAATCGTTCGACGCGTTTTTCGAAGGAGTACCGGAGCAGGAGCGCAATTCGATGCGCCAGGCCTACCGCAGCCTGCGCGAAGGGCCTGCCGGCAATTACCAGATCACCTACCGGGTGCAACTGGAGAACGGCATCTCGCGCTACATCGAAAGCCGCGCCCGACTGTACCGCGACGAACAGGGCAACCCGCTGCGCATGGCCGGTACCTTGCTCGACATCACCGACCAGGTGGAACGCGAACAGCGCCTGAGTGCCTCGGAAGAGAAGTTCGCCAGCCTGTTCCAGGTCAGCCCCGACCCGATCTGCGTCACCCGCCAGGACACTGGCCAGTTCATCGAGATCAACCCGGCGTTCACCCAGACCTTCGGCTGGAACACCGACCAGGTGATCGGCCGCACCGCCGAGGAAATCGGCCTGTGGGCGGAGTCGATAGAACGCGCGCAACGCATCGAGCGAGTGATCCGCGAACAGGCCCTGAGCAACGTCGCCGTGGTGGTCAACCACCGCAATGGCGCACCGCTGACCTGCGTTATTTCCAGCCGCCTCATCACCGTCGACGACCAGCCCTGCAGCGTCACCACCCTGCGCGACATCACCCAGCAGCAGCGCGCCGAGGCGGCACTCAAATCCAGCGAGGAAAAGTTTGCCAAGGCCTTCCACTCCAGCCCCGACGCCATCACCATCACCGAACGCCACAGCGGTCGCTACCTGGAAATCAACGACGGCTTCTGCCGCCTGACCGGCTACAGCGCTGCCGAAGTGGTCGGCCACACGGTGTATGAGATCGGCATCTGGGCCGACGACAAGCAGCGCAGCGCCCTGCTGGCCGAGTTGCGCGAGCGTGGCCGGGTGCACCACCGTGAGATGCTCGGGCGCAACAAGCGTGGCGATATTCTTACCGTGGAGGTGTCGGTGGAGCCGATCACCCTCAACGAGGTGGACTGCCTGCTGCTGACCGCCCGCGATGTCAGCCAGCTGAAGAACGCCCAGGCACAGATTCGCCACCTGGCCTACCACGACCCGCTGACCAACCTGCCCAACCGCGCCCTGCTGATGGACCGCCTGAGCCAGCAGATCGCCCTGCTCAGGCGCCACAACCTGCGCGGCGCCCTGCTGTTCCTTGACCTCGACCACTTCAAGCACATCAACGACTCGCTGGGCCATCCGGTGGGCGACACTGTGCTGAAGATCATCACCGCGCGGCTGGAAGCCAGTGTGCGCCTGGAAGACACCGTGGCGCGCCTGGGTGGCGACGAGTTCGTGGTATTGCTCAGCGGCCTGGAAGGCAGCCGAGAGCTGGTCGAAGAGAAAGTCCGCGGGCTGGCCGACACCCTGCGCGAACTGCTGGCCGAGCCGATGTCGCTGGACGGCCAGCGCCTGCAGGTGACACCCAGCATCGGCGTGGCGCTGATCCCCGACCACGGCGCCACCCCGGCCGACCTGCTCAAGCGTGCCGATATCGCCCTGTACCGGGCCAAGGACTCCGGGCGCAACACCACCCAGCTGTTCCATACCACCATGCAGAAGGCTGCCAGCGAGCGCCTGCGCATGGAAAACGACCTGCGCCTGGCCCTGGCCCGCGGCGAGCTGGCGCTGCACTTCCAGCCACAGGTGGATGCCCGCGACAACCGCATCGTCGGCGCCGAGGTCCTGCTGCGCTGGCATCACCCGCAACTGGGTCAGCAGCCACCCGCGCAATTCATTCAGGTACTGGAAGAAAGCGGCCTGATCCTTGAAGTTGGCAGCTGGATCCTCGACGAAGCTTGCGATGCCTGCGCGCGCATGCTCGGCGACGGGCTGATCGACGCCGATGATTTCAGCCTGTGCGTGAACATCAGCCCACGGCAGTTCCGCCAGAACGATTTTGTCGGGCGGGTGCTGCGCAGCCTGGACGATTACCGCCTGCCACGGCAGATGCTGACACTGGAGATTACCGAAGGCATCGTCATCCAGAACCTGGAAGATACCATCAGCAAGATGCGCGAACTGAAGCGCTACGGGGTGAGCTTTGCCATGGATGACTTCGGCACCGGGTATTCCTCGCTGACCTACCTGAAGCGTCTGCCGGTGGATGCGCTGAAGATCGACCAGACCTTCGTGCGCGATGCGCCGATTGACCCCAACGACGCCGAAATCGTCCGCGCCATTGTCGCCATGGCCCGCAGTCTGGACCTGGCGGTGATTGCCGAAGGGGTGGAGCTGACCGAACAGCTGGAGTTTCTGGAGCGGCTGGGGTGCCACCTTTACCAGGGATACCTGCACAGCCGGCCGCTGCCGTTGCCAGAGTTTCGCCAGATGTTGCTGGAGGCGCCGGCGGATTACTGAAACCGATGCAACCGCTCCCACAAGGAAGCCGAACCGGCGACAACAACAAAAAAGGGCACCCCTGGGGGTGCCCTTTTCCACATCTACGCGATCAGTTCAGCGCTGGCTTGTCGCCGTTGATCGGAATGCGCTTGGCCTTGGCTTCTTCAGGCACGATGCGCAGAAGGTCGATGCTGAGCAGGCCATTGGCCAGGCCGGCGGCCTTGACTTCGATATGGTCGGCCAGGCGGAACGACAGCTTGAAGGCGCGCTGCGCGATACCCTGATGCAGGTAGGTCACTTCAGCAGGGCCATTGTCGCGCTTGCCACCGGTCACGGTCAGGACACCTTTTTCAACCTGCAGGTCGAGGTCCTCTTCCTGGAAACCAGCTGCAGCAACCACGATGCGGTAGTGGTCATCGCCATGCTTTTCCACGTTGTAGGGCGGGTAGCTGCTACCAGCCTCGTTACGTGCCGCGGATTCGAACAGGTCGTTGAAACGGTCGAAACCAACGGAATGGCGGAACAGTGGAGCGAGAGAGAAAGCGGTAGTCATGGTCATGAACTCCTGAGATTCAGCAAGTAAGTCATTACGCGACCCGACTTCGGCATCGCGTACTCAAGAGATATGGCCGAGGGAAATGCTTTCAAGGGGCGAGCAAAAAAAATCCGATTTTTGTACTGGATTCAATGGCCCTTTCGCGGGTGAACCCGCTCCCACAGGATCACCACAGACCTTGAGACCTGCTCGGTACCTGTGGGAGCGGGTTCACCCGCGAAGTGGCCGGATCAGGCAACACAAGCCTCAAGCGCCCGCACCTCAACCCCGAGCAACCTGCTGATCCGCGCACAGTCATCCTCCCGCCGCAACTCGGCAAACAGCACAACCGCTTCGGGATAACTGCGGGTCAGCATCGCCAGCCACTGCTTCATCCGCCCAGGCGCATAGCGCGGCGACAACTTGGCCTGGGCCTGGCGCCAGAACTCGCGCAGCAACGGAAGCAGGTCGTCCCAGCTCATCGGCTGGTAGTCCCGCCCGTCACGTGCCGCGGCAATCTGCAGCCCCAGGTCGGGGCGCGAGACCAGCCCGCGGCCCAGCATGATATCTTCGGCGCCACTGACCTCACGGCAGCGCCGCCAGTCGTCCACGGTCCAGATTTCGCCATTGGCGAACACCGGCACCTTGACCACATCCTGCACCCGCGCCACCCACTCCCAGTGGGCCGGTGGCTTGTAGCCCTCGACCTTGGTCCGCGCATGCACCACCAGGTGCGCCGAGCCGCCTTCGGCCAGCGCCGTGGCGCACTCCAGCGCGCCGTCGGGGCTGTCGAAACCCAGACGCATCTTCGAGGTGACCGGGATATCCGCCGGCACGGCACGGCGTACCTCACGCACAATGGCGTGCAGCAGCTCCGGCTCCTTGAGCAGCACCGCTCCACCACGCGACTTGTTCACGGTCTTGGCCGGGCAACCGAAGTTCAGGTCGATCACCGGCGCGCCCAACTCGCAGGCCAGCGCGGCGTTTTCCGCCAGGCACACAGGGTCCGAACCCAACAGCTGCACACGCATGGGCACCCCTGCGGCAGTCCGCGCGCCATTGCGCAACTCGGGTGCCAGCTTGTCGA
Source organism: Pseudomonas sp. XP1 (assembly GCF_053557675.1). Taxonomy (NCBI): domain Bacteria; kingdom Pseudomonadati; phylum Pseudomonadota; class Gammaproteobacteria; order Pseudomonadales; family Pseudomonadaceae; genus Pseudomonas; species Pseudomonas sp. XP1. The sequence continues at coordinate 26,446 of NZ_JBNRIJ010000039.1, forward strand.
ACGAGGAAGGCGGCAGCAGGCGATCGCACACGCGAATGAACTCGGTGACGCACCAGTCGATACCGCCCACGCGGGTCAGCACGTCGCGCAGGATGTTGTCGACCAGCCCCTCCATGGGGGCCAGGGCAATTTGCATGTCGGGGTCTCGGCGGAAAAAGCCGGCAGTCTAACAAAAATTGCCGGCGTTTCAGGCGCCGATCAGCGCCGGGCCGTAACCGTCGAGGAACTCCGCCGGCATACGCCTGGGCTTGCCGCTGGACAATTCGATACAGGCAAAGGTGGTCTGGGCGCGCAGCAAGGTCACGCCGTCGCGTGGGCGCTTGAGCTGAAAGCGCCGGGTCATGCGCAGGCGCTGGTCCCAGTCGATGATCCAGGTGGCCAGTTGCAGCTCATCATCCTCATAGGCAGCGGCCAGGTAGTCGATTTCGTGACGCACCACGGCCATCGCCCGGTCCAGCCGGCGATATTCGGCCAGGTCCAGGCCCAGGCGCTGGGAGTGGCGCCAGGCGCAGCGCTCCAGCCAGGTGACGTAGACCGCGTTGTTGGCGTGGCCAAGGCCGTCGATATCCTCGCTGCCGACGCGCAGGTCGATGACGAAGGGTGTTGCCAGGTCCCAACTCATGTTCGCTTCCTTGGAGCAAAAGTGGATTTAGCAGGGCCCTGCAGATAAAAGTCCAGCCTTTGTGGAGGATTTACCGGCCTGATCGCCGACCAGCCAGCTCCCACAGAGTCTGCGCGGGATCAAAGGCTTGCGCTTTACCTGTGGGAGCTGGCTTGCCGGCGATCAGGCCAGTACTGGCAACATCATCAGGCACTTTGCCGTACTGGTGCGCCAGCCCGGGCCAACAGTTCCAGCACCGCTTCACTCAGGCGCGGATCGGACAGCACCCGCTGGTGGCCACCCGCCTCCAGCAGCATCAGGCGGCTATCGAACCAGGCCTTGTGAATAACCTGTGCCTCATCGACGGGCACCAAGGCATCATCGGCGGCATGCACCACCAACCCAGGCAACTCCAGCTGGTAACCAGTCACATCCAGCCGCGCAATCTGCATGCCTACATCCCGCTCAACCTGGCGAATGAACGCCGCCCGCGCCCGCGCTGGCAGCCCCAGGCGATGGGCAAAGCCACGCAGTACGCCCAACAGCCGCGCCGGAGCGGCAATGCTGACCGCTGCCTCTGTGCGTAGCCCCATCTGCAGGGCCAGCAATACACTGGCGCCTCCCATGGAATGGCCAATAACCGCGCGCAGCGGCGGCAGTTCGGCGGCAGCCTCCAGCAGCGCCCGGGCAAACAGCACCACATTGGCCTGCTCGCCAGGCGAACGCCCATGCCCCGGACCCTCCAGCGACACCACCGTGTGCCCGGCCTGGACCAAGGTTTCGATCAACGCGGCAAACTGGGTCGGGCGCCCTTCCCACCCGTGCATCAGCAGCACGGTCGGCCCCTTGCCCCAGCGCAGGGCCGACAAACCGAAGCGCAGGGTGATGCGCTCGGCGCTGGCCAGCACGGGCAACTCCCAATCCCGTGGCGGCAGGTTGCGCGGGGTCATGAAGGCACGGCGCATCTTGCCCGCGACATGCTCAGGGGCCAGGCGGCCCAAGGTGCCATTGACACCACGAATCCAGCTCAGGGTAGTCATCGCCATGCTCCAGGATCAAAGCACCGCCGATTTGGCGGCGCGCAGAATACGATCAGACAGCTCGCTGGTGCCCAGGGCACGGGCCAGCGTCAGGCCGCCAATCATCAGGGCCAGGTCGGCCAAGGCCTTGTCGGCATCCTCGGGACGGTCGACCATGGCGGCAGCCATCAACTCGATGTGCTCGGCCAGCACCTCGCGGAAGGCCTCCGGCAGGCGCTGCATCTCGCCCAGCGAGTTGGGCAGCGGGCAGGCATGCACTTCGGCATCACGGTGCTTGCGCGACAGGTAGAAAGCGCTGGCCAGCGCCCGCCGCCCGGCGCCATCGAGGCTGGGGTCGATCTGCGCGAGCAAGGCGCGGCGCTCACACAGCAACTGGCGGAACGCTTCGAGCATCAACTCGTCCTTGCTGTCGAAGTGCGCGTAGAAACCACCGACGGTCAGGCCTGCCGCACCCATGACCTGGCTGACGCTGGGCTCGGCCGGGCCGTGCTGGATCAGCGCACTTCGCGCCGCCTCGAGGATGCGTTCGCGGGTTCTGCTCTTCTTGTCGCTCATCGTGCCACTCGCCAATCAAAATATGATGATAGAAATATTATTCGCATAATATTTTTTGGCAAGCAGAATCTGTAGCCGCCTGTCGGTCGCGAATTTTTTGAGCAGGGGAGAAAAACAAAAGGCCCATTCAATAATCGAATGAGCCTTAAAAGTCCCGCAAAACGCGGGTAAACGTGGCGTCCCCTAGGGGACTCGAACCCCTGTTACCGCCGTGAAAGGGCGGTGTCCTAGGCCACTAGACGAAGGGGACGTAACCTTCGTGCCGACCCGCTTGCGCGGACCGCGGCAAATTGGTGGAGCTAAGCGGGATCGAACCGCTGACCTCCTGCATGCCATGCAGGCGCTCTCCCAGCTGAGCTATAGCCCCGGATTTCTAGCCTCTCGGCCCAGCGACATCCTGAAACATCGCTTGTGCAAAACTGGCGTCCCCTAGGGGACTCGAACCCCTGTTACCGCCGTGAAAGGGCGGTGTCCTAGGCCACTAGACGAAGGGGACGAACCTTCTTACCTTCAAGACCCGGTTGCTGGACCCGGTCTTGCCTGACAACCTTGGCTGCCAAGCGGAATTTGGTGGAGCTAAGCGGGATCGAACCGCTGACCTCCTGCATGCCATGCAGGCGCTCTCCCAGCTGAGCTATAGCCCCACAATGTCGCTTTGAACCGAAGCGCTGGCTGGGTGCCTGGCGTTTCGTTTTCGTTCATCGCTGTGGACGGGGCGCATATTAAGATCGGATTGCAGGGCTGTCAAACGAATTTTTCAAAATATTCAAAAAAATTTTCACAGATAACAATCACTTACCGCCCTGCCCTTGCCAAAACTCAACAGTGAGCCCTGTGGGAGCGGGTTTACCCGCGAATGCGCCGGAAAATGCACCATCGTATTCGCGGGTGAACCCGCTCCCACAAGTTCGGCTTATGGCCTCGGGACTACTGTCAGGCGATGGAGGCCAGCAGCTTTTCCCACTCTTTGTTTTCTTTCTTCGACACACCACCCAGCAGGTCCAGGGCCTGGCGCAGGCGATATCGGGTCAGGTCCGGGCCAAGGATTTCCATGGCATCCAGTACCGAAACCGAGCTGGCCTGGCCGGTAATGGCAGCAAACATCAGCGGCATGGCGTCACGCAGCTTCAGCTCCAACGCCTCGACCACCGCCTGGATGCAACCGGTGATGCGCTCTTTTTCCCATTGACGCAGGCTTTCGAGCTTCCACAGGATCAGCTGGATCACCTGGCGTACCTGGTCAGCCGACAGCTTTTTGCTTTCGAACAGCTTGGCGTCGAGCTTCAGCGCGCCTTCGAAGAAGAACCCGCCCAGCGGGGCTACCTGGCTGAAGGTTTCCACCCGGCCCTGCACGTGCGGGGCGATCTTCATCATGTAATCGCTGTTGAATGCCCACTTCTGCAGGCGTGCGGCGAACTCCTCGACCGGCAGTTCGCGTAACCACTGGCCGTTCAGCCAGGATAGCTTCTCGATGTCGAAGATCGGGCCGCCCAGCGAGATACGCGACAGGTCGAAGTGCTCGACCATCTCGGCCAGCGAGAACTTCTCGCGCTCGTCCGGCATCGACCAGCCCATGCGGCCCAGGTAGTTGAGCATCGCCTCGGGCATGAAGCCCATGCGCTCGTAGAAAGTCACCGAGGTCGGGTTCTTGCGCTTTGACAGCTTGGACTTGTCCGGGTTACGCAGCAGCGGCATGTAGCATAGCTTGGGCTGTTCCCAGCCGAAGTATTCGTACAGCTTGATCAGCTTGGGTGCCGATGGCAGCCACTCTTCGCCGCGCAGCACGTGGGTGATACCCATCAGATGGTCGTCGACCACGTTGGCCAGGAAGTACGTCGGCAGGCCGTCGTTCTTCATCAGCACCTGCATGTCCATGCGGTCCCACGGGATCTCGACATCGCCACGCAGCATGTCCGGGACCACGCACACGCCTTCGCTCGGCACTTTCATGCGGATCACGTGCGGCTCGCCAGCGTCCAGGCGGCGCTGCACTTCCTCGGCGCTCAGCAGCAGCGCGCGGCCGTCGTAGCGCGGGGTTTCGCCACGGGCTTGCTGCTCGGCGCGCATCTGCTCCAGCTCTTCGGCGGTGCAGAAGCAGTAGAAGGCATGGCCAGCGTCAACCAGCTCCTTGGCGTACTTGGCGTAGATCTCGCCACGCTCGCTCTGCCGGTACGGGCCGTGCGGGCCGCCGACGTCCGGGCCTTCGTTCCATTCGATGCCGAGCCAGCGCAGGGCATCGAAGATCTGCTGTTCCGACTCGCGCGTGGAGCGCAGCTGGTCGGTGTCTTCGATGCGCAGGATGAACTCACCGCCGTGCTGCTTGGCAAAGCAGTAGTTGAAAAGGGCGATGTAGGCGGTGCCGACATGGGGGTCGCCGGTAGGCGATGGCGCGATACGCGTGCGTACGGTGGTCATGGAGAGTCTCGAACGAAAGATGAAACAAAGGCGGGATGTTAGCAGGAGGCGGGCTCCGGGCTCCAGCAATGGCGCGAACGTCACTTGTCGACCTGCCATGCGCCGCTGTTAAATTTATTTACATTTCTGGAACGATAGTCCTCATGCCTGCCCAACTCAAACGCCGCCTGCTGGTCTTCTTCACCTTGGTGGCCGTCATCGCCCTCGCTTTCGTGGGGCACTGGTACTTCAAGGGTCGCTTCTACGAAAGCACCGACAACGCCTACGTACAGGGCGAGATCACGCGCATTTCCAGCCAGTTGGGCGCACGCATCGACGAGGTGCGGGTCGAGGACAACCAGCATGTCAGCAAAGGCGACCTGCTGGTGCGCCTGGAGTCCGCCGACTTCGAACTGGCCGTGCAACGCGCGCGCGCCGCCTTGGCCACCCGCGAAGCCGAGCAGGTGCAGGCGCAAAGCCGCCTGACCCAGCAAGCCAGCCTGATCGCCGCCGGCCAGGCCCAGGTGGCGGCCAACCAGGCCACCTTCGACCGCTCACGCCTGGACCTGAGCCGTGCCGAGAAGTTGCGCAAGCCAGGTTTCGTATCGGAAGAGCGGGTCACCACCCTGTCCGCGGACAGCCATGTCGCCGGCTCGCAGGTCGACAAGGCCCGTGCCGACCTGCAAAGCCAGCGCCAGCAGGTCAATGCGCTGACCGCCGAGCTCAAGCGGCTCGACGCGCAGATCGCCAACGCCCGCGCCGATCTGGCCCAGGCTGAACTGAACCTGACCCGCTGCGAAATCCGCGCCCCCATCAGCGGCAGCATCGGCCAGCGCAACGCGCGCAGTGGCCAGGTGGTACAGGCCGGTGCCTACCTGCTGTCGATAGTGCCGGACGAAGACATCTGGGTGCAGGCCAATTTCAAGGAAACCCAGATCGGCCACATGCAGCCCGGCCAGCGTGCCGAACTGCTGTTCGACAGCTACCCCGACACACCGATCGAAGGCCGGGTCGACAGCCTGTTCGCCGCCTCCGGCGCGCAGTTCAGCCTACTGCCGCCCGACAACGCCACCGGCAACTTCACCAAGGTGGTGCAGCGTATCCCGGTCAAGCTGACTTTCCGCGCCGACAACCCACTGCACGGGCGCATCCGCCCTGGCATGTCGGTGACCGCCACCGTCGACCTGCGCAGCGAAGACGAAGGCCGCGATGGCCGGTGACCAGCTGCTCAGGCCCACCACCGAGCCGACCCGGCGGGACTGGATCGCGGTAATGAGCGTGATGCTCGGCGCCTTCATGGCGGTGCTGGACATCCAGATCACCAACTCGTCGCTCAAGGACATCCAGGGCGCGCTGTCAGCGACGCTGGAGGAAGGCTCGTGGATTTCCACCTCTTACCTGGTCGCGGAAATCATCATGATCCCGCTCACCGCCTGGCTGGTGCAGCTACTGTCGGCGCGGCGCCTGGCGGTATGGGTATCCGGCGGCTTCCTGCTGTCGTCGCTGTTGTGCTCGATGGCCTGGAACCTCGAGAGCATGATCCTGTTCCGCGCCCTGCAGGGTTTTACCGGCGGTGCGCTGATCCCGCTGGCCTTCACCCTGACCCTGATCAAGCTGCCCGAACACCACCGCGCCAAGGGCATGGCCATGTTCGCCATGACCGCCACCTTCGCCCCCTCCATCGGCCCTACCCTGGGCGGCTGGCTGACTGAGAACTGGGGCTGGGAATACATTTTCTACATCAATATCCCGCCGGGCCTGGTGATGATCGCCGGCCTGCTGTATGGGCTGGAGAAGAAGGATGCGCACTGGGACCTGCTGAAAAGTACCGATTACGCCGGCATCGCCACCCTGGGCCTGGGGCTTGGCTGCTTGCAGGTGTTCCTGGAGGAAGGCCACCGCAAGGACTGGCTGGAATCGCAGCTGATCGTCGGCCTGGGCAGCATCGCCCTGGTCTGCCTGATTACCTTCGTGATCCTGCAGTTTTCCAGGCCACACCCGCTGATCAACCTGCGCATTCTCGGCAATCGCAACTTTGGCCTGTCGAGCATCGCCAGCCTGGGGATGGGAGTGGGCTTGTACGGGTCGATCTACCTGCTGCCGCTATACCTCGCTCAGGTACAGGGCTACAACGCCTTGCAGATCGGCGAGGTGATCATGTGGATGGGTATCCCGCAGCTGTTCCTGATCCCTTTGGTGCCGCAACTGATGAAAGTGGTGTCGCCCAAGGTGTTGTGTGCCCTGGGGTTCTGCCTGTTCGGCGCCGCCAGTTTCGGCTCGGGGGTGCTCAACCCGGACTTTGCAGGGCCGCAGTTCAACCATATCCAGATCATCCGTGCCATCGGCCAGCCAATGATCATGGTGACCATCTCGCTGATTGCCACGGCGTATATACAACCGCAGGATGCGGGTTCGGCGTCGAGCCTGTTCAATATCCTGCGTAACCTGGGCGGTGCGATCGGCATTGCGCTGCTGGCCACCCTGCTGGATGCACGGACAAAAGTGTATTTCGACTACCTGAGGGAGGCGGTGGTGCCGAGCAACCCGCAGGTGGCGGAGCGGTTGGCGCAGCTGGCGGAGCGGCTGGGCAATGACAATGCGGCACTGGGCAAGTTGAGCGAGATCACTCATCAGCAGGCGTTGATCATGGCCTACAACGATGCATTCCACTTTGTGGGGATCGGGTTGGCGGTGAGCATGGTGGCGGTGTTGTTGACCCGCAAGTTGCCGGAGGGGCTGAAGGCGGGAGAAGCACATTGAGGCTACTTCAGACTGTATGCGGTCCCTGTGGGAGCGGGCGCGCCCGCGAACACCGGCGCAGCCGGTGCCAGCCACCGCGTTGAATTCTTCGCGGGCACGCCCGCTCCCACAAGGCCCGCGTCAGGCTTCAGCTGGTAATCAACCGCTCGCGCAGCTGGGCAATCTCGTCGCGCAATTGCGCCGCGGCCTCGAACTCCAGGTCGCGGGCGAACTGCATCATCTTCTCTTCCAGTTGCTTGATGCGCTTGGTGATCTCGCCCGGCGTGCGCAGCTCGGCCTCGTAACGGGCGCTCTCCTCCGCTGCCTTGGCCATGCCCTTGCGCTTCTTGCTGCGCGCGCCGGGCACGGTGGCGCCTTCCATGATATCGGTGATGTCCTTGACCACACCCTTGGGTACGATGCCATTGGCCAGGTTGAAGGCGATCTGCTTCTCGCGACGACGCTCGGTCTCGTCGATGGCGCGCTGCATGGAACCGGTGATGTTGTCGGCATACAGGATGGCCCGGCCATTGAGGTTACGCGCAGCACGGCCGATGGTCTGGATCAGTGAGCGCTCGGAGCGCAGGAAACCTTCCTTGTCGGCATCGAGGATCGCCACCAGCGACACCTCGGGCATGTCCAGGCCCTCACGCAGCAGGTTGATGCCCACCAGCACATCGAAGGTACCCAGACGCAGGTCGCGGATGATCTCCACCCGCTCGACGGTATCGATGTCCGAGTGCAGGTAACGCACCCGCACGTCGTGGTCGGCCAGGTAGTCGGTGAGGTCTTCGGCCATGCGCTTGGTCAGCGTGGTGGCCAGCACCCGCTCGCCCTGTGCCACGCGCTTGCGGATTTCCGACAGCAGGTCATCCACCTGGGTAAGCGCCGGGCGTACTTCCACCTGTGGGTCGACCAGGCCGGTGGGGCGCACCACCTGCTCCACCACCCGCCCGGCGTGCTCGCCCTCGTAGGGGCCGGGGGTGGCAGACACGAAGATGGTCTGCGGGCTGACATCTTCCCACTCGTCAAAACGCATCGGCCGGTTGTCCAGCGCCGACGGCAGGCGGAAGCCATACTCGACCAGGGTTTCCTTGCGCGAGCGGTCGCCCTTGTACATGGCGCCGACCTGCGGAACGCTGACGTGGGATTCGTCGATCACCAACAGCGCATCGGGCGGCAGGTAGTCGTACAGGGTGGGCGGCGGCGCCCCGGCCGGGCGACCGGACAGGTAGCGCGAGTAGTTCTCGATGCCGTTGCAGTAGCCCAGCTCCAGGATCATTTCCAGATCGAAGCGGGTGCGTTGCTCCAGGCGCTGGGCCTCGACCAGCTTGTTGGCCTTTTGCAGGTACTCCAGGCGGTCCTTGAGTTCTTCCTTGATGCCCTCCACCGCCTCCAGCAGGGTTTCCCGCGGGGTGACGTAGTGGCTCTTTGGGTAGAAGGTGAAACGCGGCAGCTTGCGGAATACCTCGCCGGTCAGCGGGTCGAAGGCGGCGATGTTCTCCACCTCGTCATCGAACAGTTCGATGCGGATGGCCTCGAGGTCCGATTCGGCCGGGAAGATGTCGATCACATCGCCGCGCACGCGGAAGGTGGCGCGAGCGAAGTCCATCTCGTTGCGGGTGTACTGCAAGTCAGCCAGGCGGCGCAGCAGCGCGCGCTGGTCGAGCTTGTCGCCGCGGTCCACGTGCAGGACCATTTTCAGGTAGGTCTCGGGGCTGCCCAGGCCGTAGATGCACGACACGGTGGTGACGATGATCGCGTCACGCCGCTCCAGCAATGCCTTGGTCGCCGACAGGCGCATCTGCTCGATGTGGTCGTTGATCGAAGCGTCCTTCTCGATGAAGGTGTCGGACGACGGTACGTAGGCTTCAGGCTGGTAGTAGTCGTAGTAGGAAACGAAATACTCCACCGCATTGTTGGGGAAAAACGCCTTGAATTCGCCATACAGCTGCGCGGCCAGGGTCTTGTTCGGTGCCAGCACCAGGGTAGGCCGCTGCACCTGCTGAATGACGTTGGCGATGCTGAAGGTCTTGCCCGAGCCGGTCACCCCGAGCAGCGTCTGGTGCGACAGCCCCGCCTCGATGCCTTCGACCATCTGGCGGATGGCCTCGGGCTGGTCGCCGGCCGGCTGGAAACGGGTGACGAGCTGGAACTCGGACATGACGGACCTCGCGGTGTTGCAGCAACTGTAAATTTAGCCAGTAGTCTATACCCAAATGCGCCCGCCGGGGGGCGCTTTCAAGGCACAGCTGTGAGCGCTTGTTACGGTGGACCCGGCAATTAGACCAATGGTCGAAAAATATTTGCGCAAATGACTGGAAAAGCGACGCCGGACTGTCGCGGTGACCGGTCGGTATCACTATACTGACTCCCCGTTTGTGCACCGCTTCAGTGCATTCGGGCTGGAGCGTGTACGTCCTATCACACTCCAATCAGAGCCAAGGTAACAATGAGCCTGTTTTCCGCTGTCGAGCTGGCACCCCGCGACCCTATTCTGGGCCTCAACGAAGCATTCAACGCCGACCCACGTACCGACAAGGTCAACCTGGGCGTGGGCGTGTACTGCAATGAGGAAGGCCGCATTCCGCTGCTGCGCGCCGTGATCGAAGCCGAAACCCAGCGTGCCGCCCAGCACGCTTCGCGCGGCTACCTGCCGATCGACGGCATCGCCACCTACGACCAGGCTGTACAAAAGCTGCTGTTCGGCGCCGAGTCGCCACTACTGGCCGCCGGCCGCGTGGTTACCGTGCAGGCCGTCGGTGGTACCGGCGCGCTGAAGATTGGTGCCGACTTCCTCAAGCGTGTGTCGCCTGAAGCCGTGGTTGCCATCAGCGACCCGAGCTGGGAAAACCACCGCGCGCTGTTCGAATCGGCCGGCTTCCCGGTGCAGAACTACCGCTACTACGACGCGCCGACCAACGACGTCAACCGCGCCGGCATGCTCGAAGACCTGAACAACCTGCCGTCCGGCTCGATCGTGGTACTGCATGCCTGCTGCCACAACCCGACCGGCGTCGACCTGAACCTGAACGACTGGAAAAACGTTCTGGAAGTGGTCAAGGCCAAGGGCCACGTGCCGTTCCTCGACATGGCCTACCAGGGCTTCGGTGACGGCATCGCCGAAGACGCCTTCGCCGTGCGCCTGTTCGCCGAGTCGGGCCTGGAGTTCTTCGTGTCCAGTTCGTTCTCCAAGTCGTTCTCGCTGTACGGCGAGCGCGTCGGTGCGCTGTCGATCGTCACCGCCTCCAAGGACGAGAGCACTCGCGTGCTGTCGCAGGTCAAGCGCGTGATCCGCACCACCTACTCCAACCCGCCGACCCACGGTGCAACCATCGTTGCCACCGTGCTGAACAGCCCCGAACTGCGCCAGATGTGGGAAACCGAGCTGGCCGAAATGCGCGAGCGCATCCACGGCATGCGCAAGCAGATGGTTTCGCTGCTGGCCGAATATGGCGCCAACCGCGACTTCAGCTTCGTTGGCCGCCAGGTTGGCATGTTCTCGTACTCGGGCCTGACCGTAGAGCAGGTCGCCCGCCTGAAGAACGAGTTCGGCATCTATGCGCTGGACACCGGCCGCATCGCCGTGGCCGCGCTGAACCAGAGCAACATCCACGTGGTGACCAAAGCTATCGTGCAGGTGCTGTAACTCATTGTTTTGCCTAGGGGTGGCTTGACTTCCCCTGGGCAATCAGTAAGATACGCACAGATTCCGCGATAGCTCAGTCGGTAGAGCAAATGACTGTTAATCATTGGGTCCCTGGTTCGAGTCCAGGTCGCGGAGCCAAACATTGAAAACCTCCAGATGCGCAAGCACTGGAGGTTTTTTGTTGCACTTATCCTCTCATGCCAGCCCACGGCTGCTGTATCGTCCGAGACCCCTCGACGAGCGCAGGCAAGCATGAAAGCCAACGATTTCACCCAGAACGCTCAGCAAGCGGTAGCAATCGCCGCCAACCAGGCCCTCCTGGCAAGCCGACAAGCAACGTTCGCCGTGGGTGGCTGCATCATCGAAAATGCCACTGGCAAGGTATTGGTCGCCCTGCACAACCGCGTGCTGGAGCCCTCTGCCAGCGAGGCGCAACCCGCATTCAGGCTCCACGACCCAACGGGGCATGGTGAGCGCCGGTTGGTGGACTGGTATTTCGACAACCAGCAGCGCCTTGCCCTCCCCCCCACCCATGAACTGACCGTCATCACCACGCTCGACCCCTGCGCCATGTGCGCAGGCGCCTTGCTGACTGCCGGCTTCAATGTTGCCGTAAGTGCGCTCGACACCTTTGCCGGCATCAATCATGACGGTCGCTTCGAATTCCCCGGCCTGCCGACCGCACTTCGTCTGCGCGCGCAAGCCACGTGGGGCTACTATGCTGTCGGCAGCCCTTTTGATCGCGACTATGTCGGGCCGACGCAAGGGCCGATCTATGCCGGCGAACGCATCGACGCCGCAACGATGTGCCTTACCCGTTCGTTGTTCGAGGCCAGCGTGAATCACGTGCACGACGAAAGCAGCAACGCCGGCCTCCCGCCATCTGCCCTGAAAGACCCTATCACCCTACCCAGCCGAAGCTTGGTACGCCAGGCCCTGGCGGGCTTGAGCCCATGGAGCCTGCGCATCAAAAGTGCAGACCCTCGCCTGCCCGGCATTGAACTGGCCGAGCCATTGGTCGACACAGCTCTCGCGGCAGATACGTGCAACGCCGTAGCCTTGCTGGACCCATTCGGCAATCTGCTGGCCTGCCTGGGCGGTGACGAAACGCGCTCCCCCATTCGCACTGCGTTCATGGAAACCACTCGCAGCTACGCCGCGTTACGCTGGAACCTGATGAACCATGACGACCCACAGGTCCGCGACGAAGCACACCAGCATCTCACCCACCCCCGTTACTGCACATTCGTCCTGCTCCGTTTTCCGGACCCGGCCGGCAGCGAGGCGGTCATGACCCTTGGCGCCTATGGCTCCACCATGGAACGGCATACCGCGCCGTCCTTCCCCTCAAGCCTGCAATATGTATTGCTGCCAACAGGCTGCACTGCCAGGGACGTTGCTCGACTGGCGCGAAACCTGCCGCCGTTCTACACAAGCAACGCGCAGGTCGCGCCTTGCCAGGTACTGGACCCGAACCTGACACAGGAAGTGACGATCCGGCTGGGGAAGGCTCAGCGCTCCGAGCCTGCTGCCGGATAGGGCAATGTGACCGCACTGCCTTCATCCACCAGACTCCAGACCAGCAACTTGGCTGACTGCTTCTGACTGGCGTTGCGTGACACGCTGTGCACGGTACCCGGGGCTTCGTACCAATATTCACCGGCCTTGTAGGTTTTCTCCGGCTCGTTATCGAGCTTCGATACCACTGCCCCTTCCAGCACGTAGGCCATCACTGCGCCCGGGTGCTGATGCGCGGGTGATGCCTGGCCGGGGGCGTAGCTGACGGTGAGCATCACGGCGTTCTTGCCGGGGGCGTTCGAGGGTTGTTGCTGCTGCAGGACCTTGACCTGGTCGGCAGAGTCGCCGTGCGCCCAGGCAGGGGTTTGAGCGGCGAGCAGGGCGAAAAGGATGATGCTAGGGGATTTCATGGGAGGCCTCTCCTGGATGGCAATCGCCTGCAGGTTAGGCCTGTGGGGCAGAGAGACAAATGACCAATTCGGTGAAAAACCAAGAGGCCGATCATTGCCTGTACCGGCCTCTTCGCGGGCTTGCTCGCTCCCACACCCTTGAAGCCTGTAGAAAACCCTGTGGGAGCGGGCGAGCCCGCGAAAAGGCCGGTGCAGGCACCAGATATCTCAGCTGCTACGCCCGATCGGATAGAACTCACCGTGGCTCCAGACCCCAAGCCACTCTTCACCATCGATCTCACGCGGTACCGCCAGCTCTACCAACTGGTAGAACACGTTGCGATGAATCAGCGCCTCGAGGTTGCTGCGCATCAGCACATACGGCGATGGCTCCTGCGTGACCGGGTCGATCACCACGCGCAGCGGGTTGGCCGGCCCGGCTTCGACCTGGTCCTCGACATTGCTGGTGAAGCGCAGCACCTGCTGCTCACCCTCACCTTCCACGTCCAGCGCCACAGCCACGAACGGCGCATCGTCGACGCGGATGCCCACCTTCTCTACCGGGGTGATCAGGAAGTAGTCATCGCCATCGCGGCGGATGATGGTGGAAAACAGCCGCACCATTGGCTTGCGGCCGATCGGCGTACCCAGGTAGTACCAAGTGCCATCACGAGCGATGCGCATGTCGATGTCACCGCAAAAGTCCGGGTTCCACAGATGCACCGGCGGCAGGCCCTTGGCTTTGGGGATCTGCGCCAGAAGATCATTGGCCTTGCCGGAATCGCTCATCACGCTTGCCTCATTCACTCATACCCAGAAGGCTACGAGCGTACTCGCGCATCGGCGCGCCAAGCAAATCCTCCGGGGTTTTATCGTGGAACGTCAACAAACCGCCACGGCTCTTGATACGCGCAGTGTCGATCAGGTAGCGGGTGCTGGTTTCGATGAGCATCATCTGCACCACGCCGGTGTCCCAGCCCAGGCGGTCGACTGCCTGTTCGTCATACCACTCGTCGCCATTGCCGATACGGTCGTCGGTGCGGGCGAAGCGGGTATACAGCACGTAGTCGGCACCCACCGAACGCGCCTGGGCGATGGCCTCTTCCAGGCCCAGTGGCCCTTGGGCGCGGCGCACCAGTGGGAAATACTCGACGAAGCTCTTGTAGGCCTGTTCGGCCACTGCGTTCTGCCGTGGCACAGGCCCCTTGCCCGGGGGCACGAATGCGCCCTGGCCGATGAAGATGAACGAATCGGGCTGCAGGCGGATCGACAGGGTGCGGCGGGTATCGCTGTGGTCCAACAGACCGGCATCGCTCATGTGGTAACGGACGCCCTCGCCCATATCGCTGACATTCATGCAACCGCCCAGCGCCAACAGCGCCAGCAGCAAAACCAGGCTACGCATCTTTCCTCCAATGGCCGGCGACGAAAAACCGGCGAATAGCCGGCGGATGCAGCTTTTGCGCCAGCTTCAGCCGCCGATCACCTTCATCACCATCACATCGCCGGAAAACGCCAGGTCCTGCTTGTCTGCCAGGGCCTTGACCAGCAGGCGCTGCAGGGCCGGCAGCGCCTGATGGCGCGGTTTTTCCAGCAGGTCGCCCACGAAATGGCGATTGCCCGACGACAGGCAGCCGTGCAGCCAACCCGTGGAGGACAGTCGCAGCCGCGAACAGGTGCGGCAGAACGGTACGCTTTCGTTGGCGATCACCCCGAAGTGGCCTTTGCCGGGTACCGCATAACGCAAGGCGGTGGCATCCAGCGGCGCGTCGACCTGAACGTAGGCATGCTTGCCAGCGATCAGTGCGAGCAGCTGGTCGAGGCCGACGAACTGTTGCAAGAAGGCGTTATGATCACGGGCCAGGTGGCCCATGCGCATGAGCTCGATGAAGCGCAGTTCGAAGCCGCGCTCAAGGCAGTAATCCAGCAGCGGCAGCACCTGATCGAGGTTGTGCCCACGCATCGGCACCATGTTCACCTTGATCTGCATACCCATGGCGTTGGCCTGCTCCATACCCGCCAGCACACTGGCCAGGTCGCCGCCCCGGGCGATACGGCGGAAGGCATGTGGGTCGAGTGTGTCGAGGGAAACGTTCAATCGGCGGATACCTGCCGCCTGCAACTGGGGCAACTTGCGCGTCAACAGCTGGCCATTGGTAGTCAGCGAGATATCGTCAAGGTCGAGCTTGGCCACGGCGGCCAGGAAAGCATCCAGGCGCGGACTGACCAATGGCTCACCGCCGGTAATGCGCAAGCGTTCGATGCCGGCGGCTTCGATCAGGTAGGCCACGCCACGGGCCAGGGCATCCGCCGGCAGTTCGTCCTGTGCTGCCACCAGGCGCTTGCCGTCTGGCACGCAGTAGGTGCAGGCATAATTACAGGCAGCCGTCAGGCTGACGCGCAGGTTGCGAAAACGCCTGCCTTGACGATCGACGATCATGAATGACTCCGGCATGGATGATGGGGGCTGGCAAAACCTGACTCATAAATCAGGTTTTTGCAAGCCCTATCCTTTTTGCCGCTGTCGGTGTCGCCGTGCTGTTGTGGAAGCAGGCATGTCAGTCATGGGGCTGCTGCGCAGCCCATCGCAGGCAAGCCAGCTCCCACAGGATCGCGCAACACTTGAGATCTGCGCTGTACATGTGGGAGCAACTGTCTTGCTCAATTTCTAAAAGCTGGCGTGATCCCTGTGGGAGCGGGCTTGCCCGCGAACACGGGCGAAGCCCGTGCCATCCATCGCGGTGTCTTCTTCGCGGGTAACCCGCTCCCACAGGGATCACGCTGTGATCTGCGCCATGTTTTCATGGCTGCGGTAAGTCATCCAGCCACGGCGTGCCCGTTCTGAGCATCGCATTGAGGCGCACGATGAAGATTCTTATGCAGGCTACAAGCGCAACCTTGGCAAGTTTCCCTCGCCCACGCNGTTCTGAGCATCGCATTGAGGCGCACGATGAAGATTCTTATGCAGGCTACAAGCGCAACCTTGGCAAGTTTCCCTCGCCCACGCAGCGCCTCATATCGGGCTTTGAGCGTTGGATTATGTTTCACCGCTACCAGGCACGCCATGTACAGCGCACGCCTGACCTCAAATCGGCCTCCTGAGATAAAGCGCTTGCCCACGGACTTTCCGCTGTCGTGATTGAAGGGGGCCACACCGACCAAAGAGGCTATTTCCCGGGACTCCACGTGCCCCAGTTCCGGCAAGAGCGCTACCAGCTTGGTCGCGGTTACCATCCCGATGCCTTTGACTTCGTTCAGTTTGGCTATCCGTTCATCGTTGAGCACTGTGGCCTGCCGCTTGATCGCTTGCTCCACCAACTTTATCTGCGATGCAAAGTGCTGAAGATTGGTTTTCAGGAAATTGGCGACCATCGCTGACTGGGCCTGCTTCAGGCGCCGTCGATCGTCATCTCGCTGTTGGACTAGGCGATCACGCTGCTGAAGGAGTTCCCGTAACAGGGCCCTTTCAGGGCTTGTTTTCAGGGCTGGCTGGTCTGGAATGACCTCAGCGAAATGGGCCAGCACTGCGGCGTCGATGGCATCGGTCTTGGCCTTGATACCCAAGGAATCCGCGAACGATCTGGCTCGCTTGGGGTTCACGCGTATGACCTTGTAGCTGGCGTTCTGGAGAAAGCGCATGACATCAAGCTCGTAGCCGCCTGTAGCTTCCAGCAGGATACGCTTGATGCTGAGCCCTCGAAGGCTCTTCACCAGTTCCTCAAAGCCCGCTGGATCGTTGCGCACACTGATCCTGATGTCCTGGGGCCGCACCAGTGCATCAAGGGAAAGACTGGAAACATCGATACCCAAGAAGGAAGCCATCGCCAAAACCTCCTAGACTCAACAGTGTGAGAGAGCTTTGGCGTGGCCCACGCTTGTGGTTCGAGATTAGGTCCTCATCCAACTGTTCGGGCTCTCGCCAAAGTGGAACGGTGAATGGCAGCTTGTGCTCCCACACGTGCTCAAGGCACCTCTGGCATTCAGCTTGCCATTCACCGCTCTCACTTCAGATTCTAATCCCCTCTCAAGACACAAGCTGGCTTGCC